>PMYF01000207.1 GCA_003171295.1 Acidobacteriota bacterium
GTGCCACCAACGTTGAAACGTGCGCAAAGTAACGCCGAAGAGGGCGGCAATCTCCGACTGTGCTTTCCCGCCTTGCTGGTACGCCGCCAAGGCCCGTTGTCTTGTATCCGCAGATGCGATTCCCATGAAAGGAACATCGACATCATCCCTCCGATTACGACAGCTTTTATGAAAAACGCTCTAGTCTGGAAATACCAGACGAACGAAGTAGGTAGGGAAGAAGAAATTCGGATAGGCGCGCAGCTCGTCGTCAACCAGACGCAGGAAGCGCTGCTGGTCAAGGGCGGCCAAGCTCTTGATCTCTTCGGACCGGGGACACACACACTCACCACCGGCAACATTCCGTTGCTTGGCAAGCTCATAAACATCCCCTTTGGTGGGCGAACGCCGTTCACCGCAGAAGTTTGGTACATCAATAAACACGCCAAACGCAATCTTCGCTGGGGCACAAAGACTCCAATCCCGCTGATTGATCCAGTCTACAACTATCCGGTCAGCGTTCGAGCCTATGGCCAATGGGGCATACGCGTGGACGACTCCCGCCGCCTCATGACGCAACTCGTTGGCACGCTCCGCGAACTACGTAGCGACAAGATCGATGATTACTTCACCGGTGAGATATTGCAGCGGTTGTCCGATGCGCTTTCCAAGTACTTCGTCGAAAAAGGAGTGTCCATCTTTCAGGCCAACGCACGACTTAACGAGCTTTCACAATTTGTGGCGGATACGATTCTCGCCGAGTTCAAGCGGTTTGGATTAGAGATCATCAACTTCAACGTCGAGAGTATCAACATCCCTGACGAGGAGACGAAGAAATTCCAAGAAGTTCTCGGCAAGCGGATGGAAATCGATCAGGTCAGCAAAGCGCAGGTTGGCCAGGCTTACACAACAGCGCGCACGTTCGACGTGCTGGAAAAGGCTGCCGGCACGGAGGGAAGTGCGGCGGGAAGTTTGTTGGCTGGTGGCTTAGGGGTGGGCATTGGTCTTGGCGCTGGTGTCCCGGTCGGGCAGCAACTAGGGCAAGCGATGAATCCGCAACCAGCGAGACCTGTCGGTGAAGATCCGATGGCCAAGCTGCAAAAGCTCAAGCAACTGCTCGACGCAGGTCTGATTACTCAAGAAGAGTTTAACGCCAAGAAGAAGCAGATTCTTGACACACTTTAGAAATCGCGGAGCGTGAAAATGAGCAACAACCGTTCAGCAAGGTTGGCTTCACTGGTCGGATGGCTTGCCATGGCGGGCGCAGTCGCGGTCCTTCCTGTGATCGTAGTATCCGCACCAGATCGCTCCCCATATTTCTGGCATCGCATCGCATGGACGGAATTTCTCACGCTTGTGGTATGGGCGTACTTCGGCGGGTTTATTTTCTTTGTCTTTCCCCGTGGGCGCATCCGCTCCGCGGTAGGCGGGCTGTTGCCGTCCACAGGTCTTGTTGTTGGCATCTATGCGTTGCTTAGCTTTATGCTGATGATCGTCATGGATTGGCCCAGCCGGTTTCATTGGGCTGGTCAAACCGTTCTTTTCGTGCTGGTCGTCCTTCTTTTCACATTCTTTGAATACGCACGTGCCGGCGCATCCGTTGGCGCAGAAAGATTACCGGTGGGATTGCGGTCGCCGGCGGAACTCTGCGCCATAATTCGCCTTCAGGAAGAAAAGCTCTGGTCTTCCGTAGCGTCTCCCCCTCTGGCTGGCGAAGATCGCAAGCTTCACGATTCCTTGAAAGCACTCCGGGAGGCGATCCAGTACTCAATCCAGCACGTTGGGAAGATTGGCGGCTCTCAGGATTACAGTGTTTTCGTCGCAGACGTGGAACGGCTTTGCGCCGAATTGCAGACAGCACCAACAAGCTCGCCGGAGCCGACTAGCTGGCGTGCAACTGCTGAGGACTTGGCCCGCCGCGCGAACTACATCTCAGCAACATTAAAGGTTCGACCCGCATGAAGGTGGAACAATGTCCTCAATGTGGAGCACCGGCATCTCCATCGGAGCGGAAGTGCGGATACTGCAAGGCTGAGTTTTTTGTTACAAGTATCGCGTATCTTTCACGGTTTGATAACAATGGGCTGAGTAAGTACCTGCAACACTTCAAGCGCCTTACTCAGCAAAACCCAGAAAGCGGGGAAGGTTTTCTCGGCTTAGGCCTTTGTTATCTTCAGTCGGGGCTCTTTCCGCTTGCGCAGCAGTGTTTTGCATATGCATTGAGAGTTGCCCCTCAACTGCCCCAGCCATATTACTATCACGCCCTTTCAAAGGTGGGAGGGCGCCGACTCATGTCAATGTCATTGAACGAGATTCGCGAGATAGAGCAGTACGCCGCGACGGCCGTGCAACTAGATGGCGAATCACCTATATATAAGCTCTTCCTGGCTTGTGTTAAAGGCGATTACTACGAATCTAACGGCCTTCTGGTCCGTCCACCCACGACCGACCAGCTGTTGAGCGAGATAAGTGGTTCGCGAGTAGAAAAGGCAGAGATTGAAAGGTTAAGGCAAAGCGTGCTGATCCGCGACAACGGCTACTTTGATGCCGTCAATATCGTATAACCCCAACGGAAGAAGGGAGAATCGGCCATGGCTAAGGTAGATCGGGCTGGAATCGAGAAGTACTTCAAACGGTTTCCTTTCTGGGCTCTCGGGTTTATTGCTCTTGGCGTTCCTTTGCTCATGCTCAAGGGCATAGGTCTTGTGCCCATCGTGATTGGAGTGCTGATTTTGGTCCTTACGAAGAAGCCCACCGATCAGCAGATGGATGAGTGGTTTGCCTTGGAAATCGAGGATCTAAATCAGAAAGCCTTATCCAAATTGGGTATAGACGCTTCGCAATGTGTTGCCAAGTCTGTCGTTGTCTATGGTCCGCGTGTCGAGAACATGGGGGGAGCGAATCTGCTGGTGGCTAAGGGGAGTGATGGACTCGTGCGTTACACGCCGGTTGATATTAGTATTATGAATATAGGGCAGGATCAGCTCTTTTGCTACCAGTGCTGCTATGACCGGACGACAGGGAATTCTTTGATCGAAGAAACCGATGAGTACTTCTATCGAGACGTGGTCTCCGTCGCGACAAAGAACATGACTAGGCAAGCCACAATAAGAGCAGGTCGGAAAGGCAAAGAAGAGATTGTAGTGTTGACGAATTCAGAGAACTTCCAACTTACGACGTCCGGAGGTACGGCATTCTCCGTGTTCTTGTATGACCGGGCATTGCTTGAACTTAGGGCGACACGAGGGGGACAGTTGCCTAGGTCGGCGGCAAATAAGGCAATTCAAGCAATCCGAAGCATGCTGCGAGATAAGAAGGGATCAGGCTCATCTCCGTCTGTTCCGATGCCATCCATGCCGCAACTGGTGCCAGCCTCACTAGTTAATAACTCTGGCAATGGAGAAGATGCGACCCGAACGAAGCTGACAAAACTGAAACGACTTCTTGACGATGGCTTGATTACCCAAGAGGACTTTCAGGCACAGAAGCGTTCACTGTTGGAAAACATGTGACAGTGCCACGAGCGCCTCGACGCTGTTGGAGGAACCGTTTCAATCAGAATAGAGAAACAGGAGAGATACGGACGCAGGTCTTGGTTTCCTGAGGATTCCGGAATCTCTGCGCCATAGTCGGTTCCGCAATCTGCGTCCGCACAAGCGATTACGATACCCGCGGGGATCACCCAATCGCCCGCTCGCAGGTAGTCATCCGCTGCCCGCAATTGCGGCAGCGACGATAGCGAATAATCACTCGCCCGGCGCGTCGCGTGTGATCCACGAAGAAGTGCCGGCAAGCACACTTGTGACATTCGAGCCCAACAGCGGGTCTTTCCGTGGGCCATTTCTTACGATCATTGGCGGTCTTCAAGCCTGCTTCCTCCTCAGGTCGTCCTGGGTGTACCGCTTCCGCTGCCGGCTGGCGGCGGTCTCGCCGGGGGCTTTGACGCCGGCCATGGACGCGGCGACGGCGCGGTTCGACAGTGCTCACCGGAGACACCCGACAAGGCAATCGAACCAGTGGTTGTCGGTTCGACTGCGCTCACCACAGGCGGGCTTGGGCCGCGATGCACGCCAAGAGGGCCAGCGACAACGCGCAGAAAACGCTGGAAAATCGAGGTTAGAACGCGTATCCTGCGGCCTGGAAAAACTTAAAGCCGAAGTGGCGGAATTGGCAGACGCGCAGGATTCAAAATCCTGTTGGGTTCACCCCCAGTGAGGGTTCGATTCCCTCCTTCGGCAATCGTCACAGCTAGACGCGGTGCGCCAAACGTAGTCATTTCCACGTGCTTTCCAGCGTTTTGGGCGCGTGCGTTGCCGCCCGGATGTCCCGTTGTTGGGCCGACAGGCTCGAGACTGACGCCCCAGGGCCGTTCCGGGAACAAGTCAAGTAGCGGACAGCTTCCGCCGATAGCCTAGATGGGATTAGATGGGTTAGATGGGTCGGGATAGAAGGCAGCATGAGCTATCCCTGGGTTTCAGTCTCCACAGGACTCTCAGCCGTTGCTGGGAATCCGCAAGTCCGCTCAGCCCTCAGCACCCGGCTTATTGGCCGCGGCCCTGATCGCCGGGCAACCTCGCATCTCCAACGCGCTCGAACGCCGGTGTTCCATGCAGGAAAGGAATCACGATCATGAAGAAGCAGGCAACGCCCCCATGCGGCAAGGAAGAATCGGCCCAAAAGGCAACCCGCAAAGCCCGCCACAACCCCACGCTGCCCAAATCGCCCACCGGAATTCAGGGGCTGGATGAACTCACCGGCGGCGGCCTGCCCAAGGGCCG
>PMYF01000833.1 GCA_003171295.1 Acidobacteriota bacterium
TCTCGTTCTTGCGGAGGTAAAGTCCACAGGCATTCTCGGCTGCGACCAAACCCTGCGACGTGGCGGCGTGAGCCAGAAGCGGGCCTCCCGTAACGTCGCCCACCGCATAAATCGTGGCCACCAAAGTTCTGCCGTAAACATCAACGTCGAGGAAGCCGCGCTCGTTGGGGGTCAATTCGGCGTTCTCCACGCGGAGTTCCTGGGTGACGGGCTTGCGGCCGAGAGCCACCAGCAACAATTCAGCCTCCAGACGTTCCGTCCCAACCCTGCCGCGAACGCCCCGGTCATCCGCCGCGATGTCTTCCAAGGTTTGGCCTGTAAGGATGCGGATACCCAGGGCCTTTTCCATGTGCCGGCGCAACTCACGCCGCACATCCGCATCGAGGCCCCACAGGATATCCCCCAGGAGTTCCACCAACGCGACCCGAACGCCCAGTTGTGCCAGCATGCACGCAAACTCACAACCAATGACACCTCCGCCCAGCACTAACGCACTGGCGGGCAGGGACTTCAGGTTCAAAAATGATTTGCTGTCCACAACGCGCGCATGGTGCGGAAGGAACGAGGGCAGCGCTGAGGTCGTTCCCGTGGCGATAATCGTCTTGCCGGCGGCCAGGATCACGGGCTCAGAGCCGGGGTCCGCGGCTGAGCCTGGGGGAGTCACCTGGATGCGATTGCGGTTTTCAAAGGCCGCGCTTCCCCGGAACACGGTTATGCCATTCGCCTTGAGCAGTTGCTTGATGCCGTTGCGCAGCTTCTGAATTACCTGATCTTTGCGCTCGGACATCGCCGCATAGTCGTATGATGCGTTCTCAGCCCGGAGGCCCAGGGCGCCCGCAGACTTGATGCGCGCATAAAGCTCCGAAGAAGCGATGAGCGTCTTGGTGGGAATGCAGCCCCAGTTCAGACAGGTTCCACCCAGCTCTTCTTTCTCCACCAGAGCCACGGAAGCACCCAGTTGTGCCGCCCGAATCGCCGCCGGGTACCCGCCCGGACCCGCACCGATGACTACTATATCGAACGCCGCCACAGGCTTATCTCCTCAAGTGTTTTTCTAATCGCATTCACGAACCGCGCGGCCAAAGCGCCGTCGATGAGCCGGTGATCGGATGACAAGGTCATCTTCATAATCGACCGGATCGCGATTTGGCCGTTCTTCACCACGGGTTGTGGGATGACGGTCGAGACTGCCAGGATAGCGCTTTCGCCGGGATTGATGATCGCCGTGAAGTTCTCGACGTCCATCATCCCCAAGTTGGAAATGGTGAACGTGCTGCCGGTCATCTCCGCCGGCGTCAGTTGGCCGGCCCGCGCCTTTCCCGTTAGGTCTTTTGCCCGGGTGTGAATTTCCGCCAAGCTCAACTCCTGGGCAGCGCGGATGACCGGGACCACCAAGCCATGCTCCAGGGCTACCGCGAATCCCAAATCGATCCTGCTATTCCAGCGGATACTCTCCCCATCGGTCGTACTCTTCACGGTGGGGAATTTCTCGAGAGCGAGCGCGGTGGCCTTGAGCAGGAAGTCCGTGATGGTGTACGACGTGCCCTGCGCCTTCAGCTCCAACCGCAAAGACTCAAGTTCCGTCACGTCGCTCGCGACCGTCACGAAAAAGTGCGGCGCCTGCTTGTAACTCTCCGTCAGCCGCTCGGCAATCACCTGCCGCATGCGACTCATGGGCTGCGGCCGCTCCGCGATCACGGTTTCGATGTCAGCGACAGTAAGGCGCCTTGCGTCGCCTTGCGGCGCCAAGCTGAGAATATCGATCCCCTCCGCCACGGCCAACTTCTTCGCGGCAGGCGTGATGCGCAGCCGGCCGTATCCTTTGGCTTCAAGGTAGGTCCTGACGTCCTGCTCCACGATCCGTCCCCCCGGACCAGTGCCCACGATGGACGTGGGATCCAGCGCGCTGTCCTTGGCCAACTTCGCGGCGCGGGGACTTATCTTGAATAAGTGCGGCTCCTCAACACTCGTTACGGGAGGCAGGACTTCGCGAGATCGTGTTTCCTCTTGGCCCGCGCTCCCCCTTCCCTGCCGAAGCTTGGTCACTGCCCCAGCGGCTCGAGGTGCAGCTTGGCTCGGCGCCGCCCCAGCCCTCGGCGCCAAGTCCGCCTGCTTGGGCAAGCTGGGAGGAACTGTAACCTCCGGGACGGGCTCGCCGGGCTCACCCACGAAGGCCACCGTGGATTGAACGGGGACGGTCGCCCCCTCGGGGACCACAATCTTCAGAAGCGTACCCGCCGCGAAGCTTTCGACCTCCAACAGGGCCTTGTCCGTTTCGATTTCGAAAAGCACCTCGCCCAGGGTGACGACGTCGCCCTCGCGCTTGAGCCAGCGCACAATCTTTCCCACCTCTTCCGATTGCCCGAGTTTGGGCATTACCACAGGTCGAACCATGCTCGCGCTTCCTTGTTACAGAATGGCCCGGGCGGCCGCCAGGATATCTTCCACCCGAGGATAGAAAACCGCTTCCAGAACGTGCGATTGCGGAGCAATGCCGTTCTTGGCCCCCACGCGCATCACCGGCGCGTCAAGATAATCAAAGGCCTCCTGCTGCACCGTTGAGGCCACCTCTCCAGTGAAACTGCCCTGGGTCACAGCCTGGCTGATAACGACGCAGCGTCCGGTCTTCTGCACTGAAATCAGCACCGTTTCGATATCCAGCGGCACAAGGCTGCGGAGGTCAACCACTTCTGCGCTCACACCCGATTCGGATTGGAGGAGATTCGCGGCTTTCAAAGCATCCGCAACCGCTGGTCCATATGCGACCAGCGTGATATCGCTGCCCGTCCGCTTCACGTCCGCCACACCCAGCGGCACAAGGTATTCCTCTTGTGGCACCACACCCTTCTCGTTGTAAAGCCCCTGAGACTCGACAAACATCACGGGATTGTTGTCGCGGATGGCGGATTTCATAATACCCTTCGCATCGTAGGGTGTGGAAGGATAGAGCACGTACATGCCCGGTATATGCGCGACCGTCGATTCCAGGGTTTGCGAGTGCTGCCCTCCGTACCCTTTACCCGCGCCCACGGAGACGCGGATCACCAGAGGCACCTCGACCTGTGCGCCTGACATGTAGTGCCACTTGGCCGCCTGATTGCTGACTTGGTCTCCCGCCATGAGGAGAAAGTCCATATACATTAGTTCCACCACCGGCCGCAATCCGATCATGGCCGCACCCACCCCGGTGCCGCAGATGGCCGCCTCGGAGATGGGGGCGTTGAAAACCCGGTCACGTCCAAAGGTTTCCAGAAACCCCTTGGAGAGTTTGAAGGCTCCGCCATATTCGGCCACGTCTTCGCCGTAGAAGATGACGCGCGAATCCCGCTGCATCTCTTCCATGATGGCTTCTTTGATCGCGTCCCGGTAGGTGACCTCGCCATTGGCCCGCTTGATCGTGGGCGGCGGTGCGAAAACCTTGACCTTCTGAAACTCCGGCGGGACGTGATCGGCAGCCGTGTCCGTATACATGTATTTGATGACATCGTCGGGGTTGGGATCAG
>PMYF01000199.1:0-3915 GCA_003171295.1 Acidobacteriota bacterium
TGGTCTATACTCCCGGCCTCGGCCAAGGTAATGGAAAGGACTACAGCGATCAGATCACGCAGGACCTGGGCCACCATGAAGTCCTCTACGGCCTTGCCTCCCACGCCGGTGATTGGCGGCAGGGCGGAACCGATTGGCAGGCGTACCGTCTCAACAATCCGCTGCTGGCTTTTGAGAGCTCGAAACACGCAGGCGCACTGGGCAAAATCTTCTCCTTCCTGCGCGTTAACAGTGACCATGTCCAGGTGATGGCGGTAAAGAAAGCCGAAGAGAGCGATGAGGTCGTCGTCCGGGTTGTGGAAATGCGCGGCGAACCGGCCTCGGACGTGCGCATTTCCTTTGCTGCTCCTGCCACTTCCGCGCGCGAGATCAATGGGCAGGAGATGCCGCTGGGCGCAGCCACAATGACCGGCGGCGCGCTGGGAATGTCGCTCACACCCTATGCGATCCGCAGCTTTGCGGTGAAGCTGGAAGCGGCCCCCGCGAGCTTGCCTCCGGCCAAGTCAGAACCCGTTACGCTGAAATACGATCTCGCCACGGCGAGCGAGGATGGCGCCAAATCGGCGAGTGGGTTCGATGCCGCCGGCCAAGCCCTCCCGGCCGAGATGCTGCCCAGCGCGCTCGTCTATGGCGGCATCCGGTTCCAACTCGGACCTACCCGGACAGGCTCTCCCAATGCGGTGGTCGCGCGCGGGCAAAGCGTGGCCCTGCCCGCGGGCGAGTACAACCGGGTATATATCCTGGCTGCGGCCGCCGACGGAGATCAGAAGGGTACGTTCCGCGTCGGCGACCACCCCGTGCACATAACGGTCCAGGATTGGGCGGGTTACATCGGGCAGTGGGACAACCGCACGTGGCGTGAGAAGCGCTATGAAGAACCAATNNCCGCCCGAGCCGGCGCCCGGCGATAAAAGTTGGGAGGCCCAAAGGGCGCGCAGGTTCCGCGCCTACGTGCAAAAGCATGGGCCCATCATGCGAACCGAGATGGAGTACACGGGCCTGAAGCCGGGTTTTATCAAGCGCGCGCCGGTGGGTTGGTTTTCCTCGCATCTCCATTCGGCGCAGGGGGCCAATGAGCCTTACTCTTACTGCTACCTGTATGCCTACGCGGTCGATTTGCCGGCTAACGCCAAAACGCTGACCCTGCCGAATAACGAGAAGATCCGGATTCTGGCGGTCACCGTGGCAGACCAGGCGGGCGAGCTGCGCCCGGCTCAACCGCTTTACGACACGATGGGAGAGCTTGCTGAGCCCTAACGGTACAGCTTGCCAAGCCGTGTCATTATGAAAGGGAGACGCCGCTCTGTGCTTCTCAGCTCAGCCGGCTGGCCAGAGCCAGGGTGGCGAAGCCGCCGATCAGAAAGACGGTGCCTCCGAGCATGGCTCCCAGCGCCTTGCTGCCAGCGCCTTTCCATTCGCCGGTCAGGAGGCCCACCACGTTCGAGCTGATGATGATGACCGACATGAACAGCGGCCAGCCCAGGATGGGACCCATCTCTGACAAACGCGCCGAGATCCCGCCGTAGATGACCGTGCTCCCAAACCAGAGCAAGCCCATCACCGCGCCCAAGACCCAGTTGAGACCCGTCCCCGGGGCTCGAAACAGGCGCGCCGTGTGATTCTTCTTCCAAAGGTAGGCGCAATAGATCAGATAAGGGATCAGCGCCGCGGTATTCAAGGGCGCCCAGATGACGTTGGCCCGGCTGCTGGGGCCAACCCCTTGGGCAGCCGCGGCAGTGAGCAGGGGTGCTCCGAAAGCCAATCCGAAGTTTATGAGCGGAGAGCCTACCCCGGCCAGGATGCAAATGAACAGGCCGGCCTTGAAGCTCATCGTTACGGCCGTGGATTCGCGCGGGCGCGCCGCGCCCGTGGCGAGATGCTTCGCCTTTAATCCCCCGGCCATGGCGCATCCCACGATACCCACCAAGATCAGGCCCACTCCCAGGAAAATCAACGCGCCTTGGGCCGTGAAGATTTTCTGGCGTTGCAACACGAGCAGGGGGACGATCGAACCGAGGGCCGTTGAGAGGCCGATCGCAATGGCGAAATTCAGCGCGATACCAATGGCCGCGATTCCCAGTCCGAAAAAGATTTGCGCCAACCCGAAGCCCACGCCAAATCCAATCATAAGCAGGAGGTTTCGAGCACCCACACTCTGATAAACAATTCCGGCGTGGGGGACGGTGAGCAAGACGATCAGCCAGGGGAATACCACCATTCCCATGATTCCCCAGACGGCCCAGATGTTCTCCCATTTCCAGACCTTTACGTACTTGGTGGGACTGGCGAAGGCGCCGTTCATGATCCCCGCGATGATCGCCAGCATGATTCCAATCGATAGACTCGACATGAATTGACCTCCGCGCTATGGCCGCCGCGTGCGCCCTCAAGACGGTGCCCGGGTCGGCGTTTACCCAGGCGGCGGACGCTCGGCTTTCCGCATCGCGCTGAACATTATCACCAGATGGCTTGCCTGTCACTGGCTCTCCTCGGCCCACGGCGGGTGGTCAGGCCACGGCGCTGTCCCAGTTACCAATTCCGCGAAAAGGGTCCGCGTGTCATAGCTCCATTGCCTGTACGGGTCCTTTCTTGAAGAGGACCGAGTTTACGAGATAGAATGACCCGGCCACACACTGGCTGAACATCGAGGTGAGAAGGGAGCAGTCTTGGAAATGATTGAGAGTCTGAATCGCGGAGCTTCGGCCGGGCGGGCACGGGTTGCCCTGTTTGACTTTGATGGCACCATTTCCCTGATCCGTGCCGGGTGGGTACAGATCATGGTCCCCATGATGGTCGACATCCTGGCGGAGCTCAAGACGGGCGAGAGCGAAGAAGCCCTGCGGACTCTGGTGGAGGATTTTGTGGCCCGCCTGACGGGAGAGCAGACGATTTATCAGATGATTGAATTGGCAAGGCAGGTGGGAAAAAGGGGAGGCAAGGCTCGCGAGCCTTTGGAGTATAAGCACCTCTATAACGACCGCCTCATGGACAAGATTCAACACCGGAGGGAGGACCTGCGCCGGGGAATTGTCCCGCCGGAAAAATACCTGGTTCCGGGCGTGGGCATGTTCCTCGCTGCTCTCGAAGATCGTGGCCTGAAGCTCTATTGCGCCAGCGGCACGGATCAGGCCTATACGCTGGAGGAGGCGCGCTTGCTCGGCGTCGAGCGCTACTTTGGCGGACGGATCTACGGTGCCCTCGATGACTATAAGAGTTTCTCCAAGGAGATTCTCATTCGCAAGATGGTCTCGAACATGGAATGCCGCGGGGACGAACTCCTCGGATTCGGCGACGGCTTCGTCGAGATCAAGAATGTCAAGGATGCAGGCGGTGTCGCCGTGGGCGTTGCCACGGATGAGCCCGAATGCCGCTCGGTTGACCCCTGGAAGCGAGAGCGGCTGGTCAAGGTGGGGGCCGATTTCATAATTCCGAACTTTCTCTGCTCCCAGGAACTCCTGCGTCTTCTCTTCTCCGATGAAAGGGCATCATGAAATCCAAATATGAAGTGTTCGATCGCTCACGCCTTTTGATCAAACCTTTGAGCGCGCGCATCCACGACATGCAGCTCGACTATATTCTGGGCCTCGGAAGTCAGGCGCCGGAATACTCCCACCCGCACCTTCCCGAGGTGGCGGGCAAGGTGCTGGCCGCAAAGGCCAGAGGTGCAGCCAGGATACTGATGATGGGCGCGCACGTCATCAAAGCGGGGGCGAGCCGTTATGTCATCGACCTGCTGGAGCGCGGCTACCTGACGCATATCGCGATGAACGGCGCGGGCGCTATCCATGATTACGAATTGGCCCGCATCGGGGCGACCACCGAGAGCGTGGCTCGTTACATCCGCAGCGGCGAGTTCGGCCTCTGGCGCGAGACTGGAGAGCTGAACGACCTGATTCGCGAGGCGGCCGACCTCAG
>PMYF01000199.1:3979-7760 GCA_003171295.1 Acidobacteriota bacterium
CGCGAGCTACCGTGACTTTCTAATCTATGCGAAGTCCGTGGAAAACCTGGAAGGAGGGGTCCTCCTCAGTTTTGGTTCCGCCATCATGGGGCCGGAAGTCTACTTAAAGGCGCTGGCGATGGCACGCAATGTGGCTGGCCAGCAGGGGCGATCCATTAACAAGTTTACAACCTGTGTCTTTGACCTCGTCCCAATCCAGGGTGACATCCACCACGAATTGCCCAAGACCGACGCTGGTTACTATTTCCGGCCGCACAAAACCATCCTCGTCAGGACCGTAGCCGACGGAGGTGAAAGCTTCTATCTCTGCGGCGACCACCGGGCGACCGTCCCGGCCCTGCATCGCGCCTTGCTCGCGATCTCCTAACGACGGCTAACCCGCCGGCCGGGTTGCGAAGTCGCATGGCCTGGGTGACCGCCATTGCCCCTGGGAAGTATTCCGCATCCTCTGATCTCATTTCCGATTTCAAGTCTCGGCAGTAACTTCGCACTAACCCCTGACGTCAATACTCATGCAGGAACATCACGAGGAGGAGGAACCTGGATGAAAAAAATAACCTATTCCCTGGCGTTAGCGTTTGCGTGCGGCGCCTTGTTAGCCTGGGCGGGCAACGTTATGGCCGCTGACGAACCTGTCAAAGTTGCGGGGGCCTGGGAGATGACCTCCCAGGGGCGCAACGGACCCATGACTCAGACCCTGACGATCCAACAGGACGGCAGCACCATCAAGGGGACCCTGACCGGACAACGCGGAGAAGCGGCACTGCAGGGTTCCGTCACTGGGAACAAAGTAAGCTTCACCGTCAAGCGTGACACCCCGAACGGCGCGCTCACGCTGGAATACTCCGCCACCGTTGACGGGGATTCCATGAAAGGAAAGGTACATAGCGAACGGTTCGACCGCGAGTTCACTGCCAAGCGCACGAAGTAACCTCGCGAGTCTTGGCCCGGACACGACGCATGGCCGGAGGCGGCGTAACACGGGCAGTCTTGCTACGATCCATCGGGGTACTGCCCGCCCCTCTGGTTTTAACACGGCTAGGACGGCCGTGCACCAACGCGGTGACGCGGCAGAGTCCCACGGCGCCGATGCCTTTCACTTAATGTTCCAGAGCGTTAACTTCGCGAATCTCGCCTCCGGATCGAGGCACGCGCAGAGCCTTGATCTCCAGAGGCCGGAAGGTTCCCGTCCAGTGGCGATTCACGAGCCCCAGGTTCAGGGTCGTCTTCGCCTCCCGTCCCGCTGTTTCGTAGCATCGGATGATAAGGTCATCCCCGTCCTCGGCTTTCTTCACCACCGACACGACCACGTTCGACACATCCACGGAAAGGAATGAGGCGGCAGGCGGCCGCTGGCCGGGATGAATGCCCTGGTAGAGGACTGCCGCCGGCGCCGTCAACTCCTCCGCCAGGTGCACGATGCCGGCATCCTGCCATGCCCCCGCGTGGGGCGCCAGCACCAGGCGGAACGTCTGCTCGCCCTGGTCCTGCCAGAGGTATTCTCCGTCAGGTTCCAACTTGTGGGGATCGTGCTGCGCATAGACCGCTCCCCGTGCAATTGAGACTCGCAGATCATTATCCTGAACGCTATATCCGTACTTAGCATCATTTATAATCGCCAGCCCGTAGGGCTTTCCCGCGCGGTCGCCGGCCAGATCGATCCAGCGCTGCCCCGCATCTTCATCCCCTTCCGTTTTCCGCACCTTGAAACCGTAAGCGATTTCATAGGTGGGCCGGGGATTCATAACGTCCACCGGGAAAGAGAACTTCAGAATCTTCCGGTGCTCGTGCCAATCCAGGGTCACGCGTGCTTCCAGCGTCCGCGCTCCGGCGTAGAGCATCCAGTCCGTCTGCAACGAGGAGGCTCCGTAGCTTGTCCGCACGCGCAGCGTGGCGCGCAACGGGCCATTCTCGAGCACCCGGAACCGGGCGCTGCCGAACGCCCCCACTTCCTTTGTGTAGGCGCGCACATTATGGCTCCACGTGTCGCTGGGATCGTCCAGCACGACGGCGCGTGCCCCTCCGGTACCGCCGCGAAACACCCCTCCTCCAACATCCTTGTCATCCATCGATAGCGTCCCGTCGCCCGCGAAGGTGACCCGCAGATGTTCATTCTCCAAACCTCTTTCTGTGGCGTGGACCACGGAGGGCGGCGGGGAGGCATACTTCACGTTGCGCAAGCGAAATTGCCGGTAGCCGAAAGCCGGCACCGGCGCTCGGAACAGCAGCTTGATCCGGTCGCCCACCACCGTCGAAGCCTGCGTCCATTGGTGGGCAACGTCTGCGCCGTGCTCATCTTCCAGCCTGGAGTTGCTCTTCCCCTGCGGCTGGTAATCGAACCCCCAACCCACGTCGTATTCAACATTCAACCTCGCATCCCAAGCGTGAGGGTTAAAGACCACCAGGTATTCGGAATCCGGGTCCGGCGTAGGAATCTGCCAGGCAATCTTTTCCGCGGCGCGATGCATCGCTTGATCCGCCACTTCCCGTGCGTATCCGTATGCACCCCTGGATACCACATAGTATTCAGGGAGCGCTGTTCCAGCCATGCTGTCGTGGAACTGCATGAACAGAACTTTTTTCCAGGCCGCAGCGAAATCGGCCTGGGGGTAGTCAAACCCCGCCAGCACGGAACCGAGCACCGCCAACTTCTCGCTCGTCGCCAGTGCTGCTTCCGTCGTACGGTTGTCTTTCTTGATCTCCGATACCGCGGTATAGCAGCCCACCGAGTGATGCTGCAAATCGTCGGCCGCGACCGGGAGATTCGGGAGCTTTCTGATCTCCTCAAAGTAGCGGTCCGGGGTGCTGAAGAGAAGGGTCGGTGCACCGGCTTGCTTCCGCATATCCAGGATGGATTGGATGTTCTCCTTGGCTGGGCCGCCGCCGTGATCGCCCGCGCCGTAGAAGAACATCAAATCCTGGGTGGGTTCCTGCAAGTTCACCATGAAATCGCGCAGCCGGTCTCGCAACTGTTCCGTATTCCCATAACTGTATGGAATTCGATAGGTCAGCACTCGCGTTCCATCCGCGCCTTCCCACCAGAACACATCCGCAGGCAACTTCTTCTCGTGGGACATCGGGCGCATGAAGGTGTACGAAAGCAGCCCCTGGAGCTTCAGAATCTGAGGAAGCGTGGCCGGATGCCCGAAAGCGTCGGGGTTGTAGCCAATCTGCGCCGTGCGACCGAACAACTGCTGAAACGCCCTCTGGCCGTAAAGGCCCTGGCGGACCAGCGACTCGCCGTTGGGGATGTTCTCGTCGGGCTCGACCCACCATCCCCCTACGATCGCCCATCGTCCTTCCTCCACCCGTTTGCGAATCTCCTCCAGCATCTGTGGATCGCTTGACGCAACCCACTCATAGAACTGAGCGGAGCTGGCGGTGAAAGTGAAATCCGGATATTCGTTCATGCGGTCGAGCGCCGAGCGGAAGCTGCTGTGGACAACCGCCATGGACTCTGACCAAGGCCAGAGCCAGGGAGCGTCAATGTGGGCGTTCCCAATCATGTGGAATCGGTATTGCGGGGCTTGCGGCGGCCAAGCGGTGGAAGATTGCGCCCCAGCCTTCATGGGAAGCAATGAGAGGGTGCAAATCAGACCCATCATGACCAAGCAGTGAGCTGCACGTGGACTCATAGATCCTTCTCCTGAGCTTGAAAACCTAGCAGGTTGATGAAAAACTCGCTGGAATGTCATCCGGAGGCGACGGAGGATCTCTGTATTTGCTTGATTCCACAAATACCGGGATTCTTCGCTACGCTCAGACACATCTTCCTTTTTGT
>PMYF01000300.1 GCA_003171295.1 Acidobacteriota bacterium
CTTTCACAGTTGCGACGCTAAATTATCAAAGAATAGAGAGAAATTTCAAGAATGATGCTGTCCTCTGGCAATTTTGTCCCCACTGGCTTATTCTGGGCCCTCGAATTCCGGGGCGCTGGGGGGGAACTGTAACGCCCTTATTGGAAAAACGGCAGTGAGTCGACTCCGTTGTCGCAGCAATGATCTGGGGCCACCCGTGCGATTCTGCTACCTACTGCGGACTCAAAGCATGGGGGAATGCGCCTTCACAGCCGTCCCCGACGACAGACCCCACGTCCGATTTCGTGACCGAATTCACGCATAGAAAGGGGGCCCATCGGGCCGGGCCCCCAAAGGGGTAAGCAGAAAAACGGGTCGCAAACTACACAGTTTTGGCTACAATGTGGGCCGCCGGCTTGGCGAGAGCTTAGGCGTGAGTCCTTACAAGAGGAAAGCCGAAGCCCAAGGACTTTACGGTTCGCATGCATTTCTTGACCCTTTGGTGATCCACTAACCTAATCTCGCTGCTGGTGCCCCCAGGGGCTTTTGGGCTAGACCTGGAATAAGGAGTCATTCATGCTGAAGCGATTTGCACTTGTCGCTACTACCCTGCTGTCGGGTTTTCTCCTCGCGTCGGCGGCTGCGTTCGCCGCTGCGCCCGAGGGTTCAGCGCATCCCGTTATCATCGTAACCGGTGAGAGAAAAAGTCCCAAGCTGGACTTCGCAACCAACCTCCTCGCCGAAGCGCTGCGCAGCATCAATAAGGCAAGTGCGGTGCAATCAGCTCCGACGGCGAAATCCAAAGAGTACATCCTCAGGCTTGAGGTTAACCCGGAGGGATTGCCGGAGGGCGTGAGAAAAGCAGAGGGTTTCACAATCGACTCCGATCGCTCGGGGAGCCGCCTCAACGGCTTTGATGACGCGGGTCTCCTCTACGCAGCGCAGGAATTCGCGCAGCGAATCCGCAAAACGAAGGAATTCCCGGTCGAGATGCGTATGGCGGATGTGCCGAAGATGAGCATGCGGGGCGTCGTGATGTTCCTGATGACTGCCGGAAGCTATGATTACCCGATCACCGCGACCACCTTCCCCTGGTTCTACGACCAGAAGCTGTGGATCAAAACGCTCGATTCCCTTTCCGAAAACCGCATAAATTTCATCTCGATTTGGAACTCCCATCCCTTTCCGTATTTCGTGCGGCTCCCAAAGTATCCCGAAGTCAAAGTGGCGACGGCTGAAGAACTCGATCGTAACGTTCAGCTTATGGATTGGTTGAGCAAAGAGGCAGAGAAGAGAAACATCTGGCTGATGTTTCAGTTCTACAACATTCATGTGCCTGGGTCGTTTGCCGAGGCTCACGGGTTCCCCAAGGACACCTCCTTCAACGGATACGTATTGTCTGAACCGAACCCGGTCGTGGCTGAGTACACGCGCTACGCCATTTCTCAGTTTGTGGGAAAGTTTCCAAGTGTGGGGCTGTACGTTTGTTTGGGAGAAGCACTCCAAAAGGATCAGAGCTACTGGATGGATGATGTGATCCTGGCGGGGGTCAAGGACTCGGGCAAGCACCCACCTGTGATCTTGAGGAATTGGGCTTTAGGCAACGAGGGCTTGCGCATCTTAAAGGAGGCCAAAGCTCACTACGACGATCTCTACACCGAGATGAAACATAACGATGAGATGTATGCGGTTACAACGCCGGACCCCGACAACGCGGAATGGATTCGACAAAGCCGAAAGCACATTTTCAACGTACACTTGGTGGGAAACCTCAAGCCCTTCCGCTGGGCGTCACCTTCTTTTGTTCAGGAAACGGCGAAAGCCCAACAACAGATGGGCGCACAAGGTGTGGAGGTGTATCCGCTCTGGGTATGGGACTGGCCGAACTCCGCGGACACCACACCGCTACTCCAGATCGATCGGGATTGGCTCTGGTACGCCGTCTGGGCTCGTTACGCCTGGAACGCCGACCGCCCGGCAGAACAAGAACAGAAATATTGGTCGGAGCGCATTGGCGAGAAGTTCGGCGACCATGCGGCGCCCGATATCCTAGCTGCCTATGATGCGGCGGGCAAGGTGATGCCAAGCGTGCCCCGACTTTTCTGGTTTGATGGCTGGAACCATTGGTTTGCAGCCGACGGCCTTACTTTGGACCAGATTCTTTCCGGCACCCCGATCCCGTTCACCAATGTCAAGAAAACCCTAAGCGTGCAGCATTATGCCGAAGCTTTGGCGCAAGGAAGACCGATAGACCCTGAAGTCCTGACGCCCATCGCGCTCACGGACGACATGGTTCAGCAAGCCAGAAGCGCGGTCGAAGCATGCCACAAGGCAGGTCCCCTGGTGGAGAAAAACCAGGAGGAATTCGCGCGCCTGCAGACAGACATCGAAGCGACACTATCGATTGCGCAGTTCTACCAGGCCAAGATCGATGCTGCTATCCACTTCGTTCGCTACCAGACAAGCCAAAAGGCCGAGGACCGGGACATGACACTTCAACTCCTGGGCAAGTCGGTCCAGTATTATCGTGACCTTGTTGCAAAAGCCGATGCCGCGTATGTCACACCAAATGATATCCGGAATGACATTCCCTTCCCTTTCCACCCGCCCAATGGGATGTCGCCCATGCAACCGACGAGTATCCCTCGACGCCCGCACTGGCGGGATTTCCTGGTGGTCTATGAGAAGGAGTACGAGATATACTCCAGTGTGATGAAATGAATTGCGACACGCCCCCGCCGCATCCCAGCAGCGGGACGGCTGAAGTGCAACGGTGAAACATCTTGCCTTGATTAGCCTTAAGCGGCACGATGCGTGCTGGTCACGGCCTCGCGGCAACCGCTTTGTTTGCCGGGTTCAAACAGAAATGGTTGGTCTGAAGGAAACTCTCCCAGCGGACTCGGTCGGAGTTTTATCAGACGCTTACTCCCGGGGGCCCGGGGAGGCATCGCTACCCCTTTACTCTAATTTCATAACATCACGTTATCGCCAAGGCGACAATTCCCATTCATGCCCCCCAGGGCGGGCCGTCCATGGTTAGTAACAAGCCTTAATGCGAATTTCGCCCGTCTCCAGGGGCAGCCGGATTCGTTCCAGACTAGGATCAAAGTCTGTCCACTGCCTTCCATCCACTTCCACCGAACGCACGTGCTTCCCCTCAGGAGCACGGAGGACCAACCATGCGGCTCTTGCCGGGTTCCGAGAGGGCAGCGTCACACGGGCTTCCACCCCGTCCGCATTCCCTTCCAAGCGGTAGCTGACGGGACCGAAATAGGTCGCCCCTTCATGGACTTCCACCTTCTCCCCTGGGGCGAGCCACCGCCGCGGGGTTCCGGCGGCCAGCCACAACGTGTCCCCTTCCTCCCGGACCAGCAAATCTCGCACGCGGTTCACAAACTTCGCTTCGTCGGGAATCTTGTAAAAAGGGCCGCTCGGGGAACCCCACTGGCGATACTCTTCGGTAAAGGCGTTAACCGAAGGGTAGTAGCACGCCACGAAGTCGTTGTAGAGATTGCGAATGGCCGCAGGCACTTCGTTGCGCCGGAGATAAGTCAGGATGGGATTCTGCAGATTGGCCTGGAATACCATCCCCCCTCGACTGAACCAAAGCTTGTCGTCCACCCAGCCATGCACGTGCAGGCCCAGTGATGACGACATGGTCGCGTTATCTTCCCAATCGTCCAACACCCAATTCGCGAGTGGCTCGTCGGTGTGGAAGACGTCGGTGGCCAGGAGGATCATGGCCCCGTAAAGAACCTCGCGCGTGGCAGAAAGCCGGTAGGTCGGCAACACCTTCTGGGGATAGCGCGAGTAATAGGCGACGCGAATAGGGCCGAACAGACGGATTCGCTGATAGGGCCGGGTGGGCAAGTACGGAATATAGGTGTTGTCGCGCAGCCGAATGACCGGAGCCAATCGGGAGGCCCGCAGTACTGCATCACGCAAGTCCTGCGTGTACGCCGCGGCTTCCTGTGCATATTTCCCGGCTTCCGGCGCACCCACCTCCGCCAGGGCCTTGGCCAGGCCGGTCATGCCGGCAGCCGCAAAGGCATTCACCGAAAACCAGTGACCCCAGTCCGCGTTATCTTCGAGGTGCCCCGCTGGGAGAAGGCCATATTCTGGAATTCGCCGATCTCCATCCAGCAACTGCGTGAGTTTTCGCTGCTCAACTATCCAGTCAGCGGCGCGCATCATGCTGGGGGCTGCATGCTTCAACCACTCCTTGTCGCGAGTGTAGAAATAATGCTCACCCAGGGACCAGAGCGCGGTTCCATGGTCGAGGTTATACTCCGCCGCGGTGTAATCACGTTCCTTGTCAACCCGCGCCCCGTGATAAACGTCTTTTTGATCGCCGGTGAAGGTCCCGAGAAACGGTTTGGAACCCTGCAGGCGGAGGAACGACTCCAAGTACTCCTCGGCGAGTTTGTGGTCACCCAGGGCATCCAGCATGACGCATTGGAAGGCTGCCTCGTTGAAGAAGACAGCATAGGAATAACTCGCCGCGGGCACCATGTAGATCCCGCTTTTCGGGTCCTTCGTGGTGCTGATCCGGATGTGAGGGATCACGGCCTTCGCAAACGTCACAAACCGCTTCTCCGGCACGTCAATAGGGACCACGTGGTCCGTAACCTGACGCCAATAGCTGATCACGCGGGTGCGCTCGTCATCGTATTTGAGTTCCGCCAGTTGCTGGCGTTCGGCAGAAGAGAGCCTGGGCACAAACGGCAGCGAAACCAGTATGCTCTCCTCTTCGCCTCCACCCAGAGAGATCGCGGCGTGAATTCCCTGCAGCTTCTTCGGGCCGTCCGCCACTTCTCCCACGGAAACCCCTGCGGATTCGGGAAAGCGAACATGGGCGCGGACCAGTTGGCCACCCCTAGCCAGGAGTTCGCCGTTCTCAAATGCGACGCTCTCTGCGGAATCGGTGGCCAGCCACAAATGAGCCGTGGCCGACGCCGAGCCGGGATTGCGAGCCCGGATCTTCAGCATCAGGACCGCAGGGGTCTGCTCCTTCCGCCCTGGATCCTCGGGATCCAGCGGTCCGGAGAGCAAGGTGGCAAAGCCTTCTTCGTTATAATCAATACCTCCGGTTGACCAGGTCGCGGTGGCGACCGGCAGGTAATCCTCCAGGACGGAGAGTTGGGAATCCTTCGAGGCGGGTCGATACTGGGGGGTCGCTCCGGTCCCGATTCGCCAGGATATTCGGTCGCCCGCCCACTCCAGGCGCTCCCGTTCCGGGCCCTTGGCCTTGTCTCCCACCTTGGAGATTGCGATGTTCCCGCCCCACTCAAAAGCAAATTTCTGCCAACTGGCGTCGGCAGCCAACGGCAAGTAGAGCCGCCCGCCTTGTCGTATCACAGGGTCCAAGGGAGGAATCTCTTTCGAGGCTCGCTCATAGGTCTGCTCGGGCTCCCGGGCAAGCTTGTCGCGGATCTTCTCCCCGGATTTCACGATGGAGGGGGAGAAACTGCGCGCCTCTCGGGCCAAGCACACGTAAGCGTGAAAGTCAGGAACGTACACGGGGCCCTTTTGAACGTCCGGGATGTCGAAAGAGAGTGTTCGCTCTCCTGCTTCGAGGGTCACGACGGTAACGTCGTGAGAACCCGGGAGCGAAGGCTCAGCAGCCACCAGCGCCAACGCCAAACCTTTCGGAGCGCCGGAGGTTGTAAGGTGGAAGGAGTTTCCGTGGGTCGAGTCTGGCCCCGATCCTTTCCAAAGCTGTAGACTCCGAAGCCGGCCGTTATAGACACGCACGGACCCGTCCCACGTGTAGGCCGTTGCTTCCCCGGCCCCCAGCTCCACGCGCACGTTCACGGATTTCTCCTGCGAGCCACTCAAAACCTGCACAGTCTCGATACGCGGGTCGGATTTGAAAACCAGCCGCACTTTCAGAGTCCGGCGGTAATCCAAACCCGGAAGGTTTTGCGCCAGGGGATTTTCAGCCTTTTCCAGAGGCCCGAACGTATATCGGCATACTACTCCCTGGCAATCCACCTTGGTGGATGCCTTCAACCAGCGCCCCTGCCAGGGATCGTCAACGGGGTCTTCAATAGTTGGCATCTGCGGGGGTGAGTAAGGCCAATTGAGAAACCAGTATTCCAATTCTCCCTGCGGGGTATTGCTGCCGGCCCGAGCATGCACCCGAACCTCCCGGATGTCGCGTTCCTCCGCCCACTGCACGCCATAGATATAACGGCCGCCCGCAGCCCGCTCGGCGTTCTGGCCCGCGCTCCTTGCTTCGTCATAATCGAAGGCTACTTGTGAGGTGTGTTGGTTCTGGACACAGCACCGCTTCCCAAAGGGTGCTATGTCCAGGCCAGGGGTCTGGGCCAAGGCAGAGGAGGTCAAGCTTCCGGCGAAGCAGCAACAAACGATCAAGCGGATGATCCGCATGTTCGCTCCCCCGTCAGGTAACAGATTTGGGTGACCTTGCCTTTTGCTTCAGAGGGTGTCGCCATTCAGAATAAAACATGACCGTCCTAACGGGGCTGTGGAATGGATACCCGCAAGGGGGGGAACTTTTTCAGCGAACTTCTGACTCATGACGCTAGGTCCACGAAATGCCTGGACAACACTTCGGCTGTAGCGCTGGCATCCTGCTGGCAAATGCCGCCAAGATGGCGGCGCTACGTTGTCCACCCATTTGCCGGGCACTACACTGGCAATACTCTAAATAGCATACCTTCCCTGCCGAGAGGGAGCACAGCGGTGATCCCCACCCTTTCACGCCCGGAGGCGCGCTACGCCTGCAGGTAGGTGAGGGACTGTCGCAGGGAAGTCTCATCGTCCAGGGACGGGGAATACTCCAATCCGAAGGCGCCTGCATAGCCCATGCGTTCGATTTGTTTCAAGACGAACGGGTAGTTGGTTTCCCCGTTAAAGACCTCGTGCCGGCCCGGCACTCCGGCGGCGTGGAAGTGACCGATCACATCGATATTCCTCTCGATGTGTTTGACCAGGTCGCCTTCCATGACCCGCATGTGATAAGTATCGAAGAGCAGGCGCAAGCGCGGGGAGCCGATGCGGCGACAGATCTCGGCGCCCTTATCGCTGCTGGTTAGCCAGTGATCGGGGTGATCGTACAGGTCGTTCAGGGGCTCCAGCAGCACGGTCACACCGGCTTTCTCCGCCATGTCCACCAGGGGCTTCAAGCGCTCCACCACCGACTCTTCCATCGTCTTCTCATCCAGACCCTTCACCCGGTTGCCCGTCAGGACGATTGTGGCCGGGATCTGCGCTTCCCGGGTATAGGCGAGGGTCATCTGGGCGCGCGCGTAAAACGCCTCCATGTTCTGGCGAGGATCGGTGAGATTGCCACCCTGCGACCCATCCGGAGCATTGATCACCGTGTCGGTAAACTGCACGCCTGCTTGCGCGGCCAGCTTGGCCAGTTGCTCCGGGGTTCCCTTGAAGGAAGCGTCCACCCACCACATCTCCACGTACTTGAAACCCAGCTCGGCGGCCTTCCGCACGCGGGCTTCAAAGGGCAGTTGCAACAATGCCATTTCCAAACACAGACCCAGTTTCATGTTGATTTCTCCTTGTGCAAGCTTCCAGCCAGCGCTGGCCTTTCACTTTCGCCTCGCGTCCTTTAACGGGCTGCTGAAAAAGATGTAGCGGCGACTTTACGTCGCCACCGCCGGATTGATTCTATTGGCGTTCTGGCGGTACAAAATCGCCGCTAGGCCGTCCATCAGGGGCTTTGCAGCAACCTGCTAACGCAACAAGTGGTGCAAGACTTTGTTGATTCCCCCGGCGATCGCGTGGCAATCCTCATCCCCGTAATTATGGTTGATCTCAATGTGCACGGAGCGGCCCAGCAGATCCAGGGTCCGCGGGCACATGTCGCGCGAGTACTTCGGCAACTCCGCCGCCGGCACCGCGCTCCAGGGCAACCCGTCCGCCGCTACGCACTTCTTCTCAATGATGTGATCCCAGTAAGTGTAGATGTGCCAGTCGCGCACCTTGGAATCGTATACCCCTCCCGCTGGCACTCCCTCGGCATGCAACTCCTCGATGGCCCGGCGCGTGAGGTCCGCCGTTGGCAAGTACAGGATCAAACAGATGGCCGTGTCGCCCGCCGGGTCCGTAAGCCGCCGGAAGCCGAGCCCGGGAAATTTATCGATTCCCGCCCGAATCAGATCCCGCGCCCGGCGATAACCCGCCAGCATGGTGTCGGTCTTGCGGATCTGCGCCATCGCCACTGCTCCCTGCAATTCGCTCATGCGGTAGTTCTCGCCCGCAAACAATTCCCCTTCCCGCCGCTCATGTGCAAAACGGTCAGGGCGCCAGCAGGCTGCCGTGTCATGCCAGCTTTGGGCGCGCGTGTACAACCATTCGTCATCCGTGGTGATGAACCCGCCTTCCCCAGAAGACAAGATCTTGTAATGGTCAAAACTGAAACACCCCGCGGTGCCCAGGCTTCCCAGTCGTTTCCCCCGGAACGATCCGCCGGCCGCCTGCGCCACATCCTCCACCAGCGGAAGCCCCTTCCGCTTGGCCAAGTCCAACAGGGCATCCATTTGCCCCGCCGCCCCGCGCATGTGCACCACCACGATCGCTTTGGTGCGGCGCGTCAGCGCCCTCTCCGCGGCTTCCGGATCCAGCGTCAGTGAGTCGTCCACCTCCGCAATCACCGGGATGCCGTTGCAGGCTGCTACTCCCGCCGCGCTGGCGAAAAACGTGTAGGCCGGCACGATCACCTCGTCGCCCGGCCCGACGCCCAGNNGCAGGAATTGACGGCAAGGCAGTATTTGCTGCCGATCAACTCGCGCATGGCCGCTTCGGCCCCCGCCACCCGGCTGGGTTTAGGGTTGTAGTAGCGAAACAGGTGCGGCCCCTCCAGGTTCGGATCACCGGCCAGAATGGCCTGGATGCGTTCCTTGTTGCCGGGACTGAACTCCCACAGGTCGATCAGTTCCCACAATTCTTCGCGTCCGAGTTTGGAAGGGTAGGGGCCGAGTTGGGGCACGGCCTTCGCGCCTCCTTCTCTCGCGAGCTTGGCTTCCGGCTTGGTTGTCATG
>PMYF01000277.1:0-2890 GCA_003171295.1 Acidobacteriota bacterium
CCGCGCCGTGATCCTGAAGGCGCAGCCCACGCGAATTCGGACTACCCGGTTCCGGGAGGAAATGGTTCCTGACACCATTTCCCCCTTGGTTTCGATAACCCAGATTTCCACATCGGTGCGCTTGACGAGAAAATCCGGGTAGTAGTTGGCGATGCTCCCGTCCGCGTTTCGGTATTCCATGCGGAACTGCGTGCTCTGGGAGTTTTTGACGAAGGAGATAATGTCCACGCAGCCGTCCAAAAACGCTGCCATGTCCAGCTCGAAGCCACTATCGCCGACGACCTTATTGAACACCGACCGCTTGGGAACGAGAAAGGCTTGATCCTTCACCAGATGCGGGCGTGTTTTGCTCAGCTTGATCGTGTCCCTGATTTCAGTACTTCCCTTGTCCTGAACCGTTAGCGCGTTGATTGCAGCTTTGAAGCCTTCCGTTATCGTCCGCACGGCTTCAATCTCGGAGAGATTCCGCAGGACGTTCAAATCGGCCAGGTCAACCGGCTGTTGGAAAAGCTCCTTTTCCACGAAGGCCTTGATCTTCCCAAAGAGCACGTCGAAGCCGCCTACCTGCCGGAGATCGCGCATGATGTTACGAGCGAAGAAGCCCACCACGTTCTGATAGTTCGGCTCGAAGACTGTAAAGCTTTCCACCAGGTTCCTGCTTTCGCGGAGAACATCGTAAGAGCCGCCTCAACTGGCATCCGGCGCGTTCACAATAGTTACGAACTTATATCCCACCCGATTAACGGTGCGGAAGTGCAATGGGGTCCGGGCAGCTTTTCCCTCGGAGTTGGGGGCCATTGGGTCTAACCGCGGATGGTGACGAGCTGGCAAGTCCGATCGCGGGACCAGATGTCGGGTGCCGAGAAGAAGGGAAAAATGAGACAACAATTTTACCTAAACATGACATGGACGCCGAGCCTTGTCGGCTATGCTTCTGCAAGGGCTGGAAACCGATCCCACCACAGGGGCAAGAAAGGGAATCGAGTCAACGAGGGATTCGGACTCGCCTTAGCAGCCGGGATTGGTCAGCTTTCCGATCTTTGCCTACGATCGAAATGAGGAGGATGGATATGAGTAATACGCGGAATGACGGGAAGCAGCTAGCGAATAGCCAGCAGCAGGAGTTGGTTAAGCATGGCAGAAGGGCCTTCAGTCTCAGATCTAATGTGGCCCTAGTCCTCGGAATATACCTCAGCCTCGCGCTGGTCGCTGGCGCACCTATTTCCGCCCTCGCGCAAAGTTCCGGCACTTGGACGACAACCGGAAGCCTCAACATCGCCCGATGCGCCCACACGGCCATACTACTGCCTGACGGTCAGGTCCTGGTCGCGGGCGGCGAAGGTGCCAATGGGACAATCCTCTCCAGTGCCGAACTGTATAACCCGGCCACAGGCAAGTGGACCGTCACCGGCAGCATGGCCACGCCTCGCATGGAACACACGGCAACGCTGCTTCTGGACGGTCAGGTTCTGGTCGTTGGGGGCACTAACAGCTCGACGTTTCTGAGCAGCGCGGAGCTCTACAACCCGTCGACGGGCAAATGGACCACCACAGGCAGCCTGACCGTCCCGCGTGCCTCGCAGGGAGCGGCCCTGCTGGAAAGCGGTGACGTGTTGGTGGCAGGGGGGATCAGTCCGGCGTTTCCTGGCAGCACTTCCGGCACCGCCACCACCAGCGCTGAACTCTACGACTCCTCTGCGGGGACCTTCCGGGCAACTACCAGCATGATCTATCCCGTGGCTTCGCAAGCGACTCGCTTGGAGAGTGGACAGGTGCTGGTACCCGGCGGAAGCCGCAACACCGGCGAGTTGTACGAGCCTTCGACGGCCCAGTGGACGTTGACTTCGACCATGTACTTCAGCCAACCGACCACCGACGCCGTCCTGCTGAGCAATGGCAACGTGCTGATCTATGGGTCTCCCAACTCCACCACGTACTCCAGCGAGTTCTACGACCCCGCAACGAATGTCTGGGCCCGGACCTTTGGGCAGAACTACGGGAACATCCTTAGTGGCCCGCTGACCCTGCTGAAGAGCGGAAAGGCACTGCTCGCGGGAGGCGCCGGCAAGTACAAGTCTATTCTCAGGTCAGCGATGCTCTACGATCCTGCCACGAACGACTGGACGCTGACCGGCGCTCTTAATCAGGCTCGGCGCACCCATACGCTGACGCTCCTCCAGGACGGACAGGCCCTCGCCGCAGGCGGGGTTTCGGTTGGAGCAAACGGCACCACGGTGGTGATCAGAAGCGCTGAACTCTATGCGCCGTAGCGGAGATTGATCATCGCGGCGCGGAGAGAGCAGCACAGTTCCAATCCCACGCGGCTCCCACCGTAGAGCTCGATTCCCGCATGGCAAATGAGTGTCTCGGAATAATTGCTGAGACCAACTCCTCCCGCCACCTGGGCAGACACTGGGTAGTCCAGACCAGTGGCGCGAATGGCATAAGGTCCAGAAACTTAAACGGGTGATTGTTGGTCTGCCCAGGAATGCGATCTCTTCAGGAATTGGTGGGCGGTTCTTGTTTAAGGTCCCCGAGGGCTATGTCCGGGAGAAACGGTGTCAGGAACCGTTTTCTTCCCGCGCAGCGCTCTTCACCATTGCGGCCGTCTGGTGCAGCGTGTTAGGCGGCGGGCTGCCCTGCGCCTGGAAGTGCAGCGACCTCCTCAGCTCACCGCTTTCTTCACGAGCGCGCCGATCCTTACCTCGTCGGCGGCGGTCAACTCCTTCAGCGCAAAGGCGACCGGCCACACGGTTCCTTCGTCGAGGTTCGCTTTGTCGCTGAAGCCGAACGTCGCGTATCTCGCCTTGAACTTGTGCGCGCTTTGGAAGAAGCAGACGACATTGCCGTCCTTGGCATACGCGGGCATCCCGTACCAGGTTCTCGGCGA
>PMYF01000277.1:2929-23128 GCA_003171295.1 Acidobacteriota bacterium
CCGCCTTCAGCTCTTGGGCGCGCTCCTTCATTGCGACGCGTTCCTCGTCCGTGAATCCCGTGACCGCCTTGCCGGTCACGGTAGCGCTCTTGGCGGACTTCTGTGTCTCCTTCTTCGGTCTCATAGAGCCTCCTCATATGCAACCCCGACGCTAAGCAAACCCATAACAGCCTCAGTCTATCTACATCGCGGCAATCTTGGCCGGGCAGGCGTTTCAACTCGTTATAAACGGCGTAGCGTTGATCAATCCAATCAACTGCGAGATGCCGGAGCAAAACCGCCAAGTGCCGCGCAAAGGGCCAACGCGACTAGTGGTTTAAACGGGAATTCCCATTTTAGCTCCCAACAGCCCCACACTGTACACCGCTCGAGGGGTTCCAGCGCACTATTTCTCTTTGGCTGGGTCCAGGGGCTCGGGGGAGGGCCCTATCTACCCCATCGCGAGTCCTGAAACTGCTGACTGCGGCCTTCCCATCCGCTTTTGTCAGACACCCCTCCGTCGGAAGCTGTGAATTTATCTCCCATTTTTTAGCTGGCAGTGGAGAAGTGGATTTTGGAGTGCTTGTTGAGGCGAAGCGGCGGGAGTTGGTAGCCACGGCAAATCGGTTTTGCGATTTGCCGTGGATTCGTCGAGGTCAAATCTCCTTCCCGGCCGAAGCCCCTCCAAAAGCCCACGACGAGAAGAACGCTGGTCGTGGCTACCAGCTTTGATCCTATTGACACTGGAACCTACTTTACTAACTCCATTAGCGACGGTTATTGTTACGGGTGCAACTGCTGGATCCTTTGCCACCAGCCGAGTGGGGCGCTGACTACTGTGCCGTTCGCTGGCTGGCGCAGAGCGCAGCTCTGCGGTGGGGGGCGAAGGGGTGGCCCCACCTGACACCAGAGCGGTTTACCAGATTGCTCGTGAAGGTAAAACGGCGAACGCGGAAGCAGGAAAATTGCAGGAATACCCAGGCATCCGGCGATAATCATGATAATAAAGGCAGCTAGCAATATTCACCATGACCCAACGCGAAAATCAAGTCTTTGAAATTAAACCAGCTAATCACATTGAACTGTGACCGGGCGGGCAGAAAAAAAGATGTTAAAATGAAGGTGACTCCGGCGATGTTATTGAAAAAACAGGGGTGGATGACACAATGTCACCTCACTGTGTCACGCCACATTATGACCGGCCGTCAAGTGGGTGAACGACGGCGCGGGCTATATAGGAGGAACATCTTGAAGGCTACCACTCTGCAGGTGTGTTTTTTCGCAATCTTGTTCTCTATGTTTCTGACTCTTAGGGCGCCGGCTGCGGAAGCGCCGGCCATCAGCCACTGGTTTGTGGATTCCCTGACCAAGGTTTTCCCTGAAGACGCGGCGCTAAAGAACCAGCTTGCCCAGGCGGATTTCCTGGGCGCGCGGAACAGCCACGTCAGCGTCCAATGGGTGCTCCGAACACGCCAACGCGTGGCAGACGCCTCCGTGGAAGTCACGGGCTTTCAGGGGAGCGGTGGCAATTCCATCACCGCGCAAGTGCGGGCCGTAGGTTATGTAGTGGTTTCTTCCAACACCTACAAGACTCCGTCTTCGGAAATCATTCACCCCGCGCCTGCGCTCTTCCCCGATGTGCTGCTCGAAAAGTTTCCCATCACCCTCGAGCCAGACAAGACGCAGGCCATCTGGATCACCCTGAGCATTCCGAGCGAGGCGAAGCCGGGCGAATATCGCGGGCAACTGGTGCTCAAGGCTGGGGGCGCGGAAAGAGCGCGTAATCCTTTCACGCTGCGCGTTGCCTCCGCCACCGTGCCCGCGCAGCAAACCCTGAAGGTCACCAACTGGTTCTACCTAAGCGACCGCCAACTCCGGGGCACATACGGAGTGCAGCAACTGACCGAAGAGTGGTGGACGCTGCTCGGCAACCTCGGGCGCGTGATGGCGGAGCATCGCCAGAACATGATTTCGACGCCCCTCACGGGATTCTACTTCTCCAAGCTCGCCCTCATCGGAGCGCACGTCAGCGGAGACGGGCTTGAGTATGATTTCACGAATTTCGACCGCTGGGTCGATACGTTCCAGAAGGCCGGGCTGATCGGCTCGATTGAAGGCAGCCACGTGCTGCGGCGGGAAGACGACCCGGACGCTCCCGCCAGCCTTAAGGTAGATGTCTACGTCATCGAAGACGGCAAGGCCGCGTTGAAGGAGCTTCCGGCAGATGACCCGCGCGCCGAGGCCGGTCTTCGACCCATGCTTGTTGCCCTCCGCCGGCATCTGGAGGAAAAAGGCTGGATGGGCATTTACTACCAGCACATCCTCGATGAAGTGGGCGAGAAGGAAATGCCGGCCTATCAGAAATACGCCGCCATCGTGCACGAGGCCATGCCGGGCATTCGCACCATGGACGCGGTGGATGCGCGCCGCAACCTGGATATCTACGAGAAGAGCTGCGATGTTTGGGTGCCCGTGCTGGCCTCGTTTGACGACCTCGTGCCACGCCTGCACCAGCACGTGAAGAACGGCGGCGAAGTCTGGTTCTACACCTGCCTGTTCCCCACCGGCAAGTACGCCAACCGCTTCGTCGACTTCGCGCTGGTCAAGACGCGCCTGCTGCAATGGTTCAATTTCCGCTATGACTTGACGGGATTTCTGCACTGGGGTGGGAACTACTGGTCCCCCCAACCGGTGCTCGATACGCAACCCCTGCTGGGGGAAAGCTGGGCAACCGGAATTATTCCACCCGGCGACGCCTTCATTGTCTACCCCGACAAGGAACACAAGTCGATTCTCAGCTCGATTCGATTGGAGGCCATGCGGGAGAGTATCGAGGACTACGAATTGCTGCGAGTGCTCGAAAAGAGGGATCCAGCCGCCGCGCGCGCGCTGGCGGGAAAGGCGATTCGCACGTTTACAGATTACGTGCGCACCCCGGCAGAATTCCGCCAACTCCACAGCCAGCTATTGGAGGAAACTTCAAAGTAACAATCCGCATTTGCAGTTGGACAACCATCCGGACGATTGCGGAGCTGGTAGCCGCGATGAGCGTTCTTCTCGTCGTGGGCGTTTTAGAAGAATTTCGGCCTTGAAGTACATTCGACCTCGACGAACCCACGGCAAATCGCAAAATGGATTTGCCGTTGCCACCGCTTTATTCTTGACAACGGTAATAACCATGTGTACACTATAGCCTCAGGCCAGCGCTCGCTGGCGCGTTCGGGCCGCGGACCTATACAACGGGTCGGCGCAATCCATAGAACAGTAGGCAGAAGGCAGTGGGCAGTAGGCACTGGGAAGTGGGGAGAATGCCGACTTCAGGCTCCTGACTTCTGCTTGCTGAACGTGCTGTTCATGCAGAGGATGGAAGATTCCAGTCTGCGCCAATTGCGGCGGCTCACTAATGTGCTTCTCAAGGTCCGAAACGGGGCGCTTCCCCATAAAGATGTTAAAAATGAAGGAACCTCCGGGGATGTGTATGAAAACAAAGGAGAGTGCGACAAAATGTACTGCTATTTGCCTGGCTTTTTGGCCTAAAACACACAGTTTCGCGATAATTGACGACAATCGAGTCGACTTATTGGCCGAAAAATGCACCGATGGCGGACGACCTCGGGATTCGCCAGCCTTTCGCGCGCCAGCCAGCTTCTGCCGCGAGTTCAGCCCACGCGATACTTCTCAACCGCCTTCGGGTCCAACTGCACGCCCAGGCCGGGCGCTTGTGGCACAGGGGCGCGCCCGTTCTTGATTTCGTGCGGCGCAAGGATCAAGTCATCCTCGCGAACCAACTCGCCGAAGATATCGCTCCGCAGCGTACAGTTCCGGGCTGCGGCGCAGGCATGCAGGTAGGCGGCCTCCAGAATGCCCAAATCCACTTCACTACCGTGCCAGCAGGGAATACCGGCGGCATCAGCTACGTCAGCCATGCGCACGAAATTCGCGATGCCGCAGTTAAAATTGAAATAGTCCACTGCCTCGAGCTGGATGGCCTTGACGGTGTCTTGCAGCATCTGGCCCAGCTCCAGGTAAGGCAACGCCACATGCAGGGCGATAGGCAACGCAGTCTTTTCGCGCAGCAAACGATACCAGTGGAGATTCCAACGTGGTACCGGATCTTCCAGGCACTGAATGTTCCCCACGGCTTCCAGTTGGCGGGCAAAGCGCAGGACTTCCGCAGGCCGCTCGAAACGCGCGTTGGGATCCAGCACGATGCGGAACGCCGGGCCGCAGGCCTCGCGCACTCCTTCCGCCCAGGCCACCACGTCGTCCTGCAGATTGCACTTAAACTTGATTCCGTGGAACCCCGCCTCGCATCCTTCCCGGGCCTTGCGAACGGCGTCGGCGGTGGTGCGCCGGCCCGTCCAGCAATCGACGTCAATTGCCTCCCGATACGCGCCGCCCAGCAGGCGATAGGCGGGCACTCCAAGCTTCTTGCCCACCAGGTCGAACATCGCCGCTTCGAAGCCGTCATATTCGCGCGACCAGGCAATCGGCAAGTCACGCAGGTTCATCTTCATGGGGTCGGCGCCGATCAGACTGGCAATGATTCCATCGACCACCTGCGAGTTCACCCCGCGGTAACTCTCACCCAGGCCTTCGATGCCTTCGTCAGTCCAGACGCGATAAACGTATTTCCAAATCTGGTCGAACTGCACTTGCCATGCCGGCTTGCCGTCGAGCACCAGCATGTGCATGGGGTCACGCAACTCAGGACTGTTGACGGTGTCCGGCTTCGAGGGAACGACGACTTTGATTTTCTCAATCCCGGTTATGCGCATGGTTCCTCAATCGCGGCTGATAAGCTGTGCCCAGGTCCCGGCATCAATAGGAATCTCGGCGCCGGTAAGGAGTCGTGCCTCGTCGCTGGAGAGAAATGCTACCAGGTGCCCGACATCCTCCGGCTGGATCAACTGCGGAATGGCCTGATGGCGGCGGACATGATCATCCAGCCAGCCATCAACATCGCTGGAGAGCTTCGCTATGATCTCGCGGGTCTGGATGCCATCCACGGTGCCTGGGCAAATCGCGTTGGCCCGGATGTTGTCTGGACCATATTGCACGGCGATGCCTCGCGTCAGGCCCACAGCACCAGCCTTCATCGCCGCGTAGAGACCGAACCGCGGCATGGTGCCGCGACTGTGCACGGAAGCGATGTTGACGATGGCTCCGCTCTTCTGGTTCTGCATGTGAGGGATCGCATACTTGCAGCAGAGCCACATACCACGCAGGTCAATCGCGGCCAGCCGGTCGAACTCCTCTTCGCTCGCCTCAGCCACCGGCCGGAGCAAGCCGACTCCGGCGCTATTTACCAGGACATCCAGGCGGCCGTGGGCTTCGACGACTTTCGCGATGGCCGAGCGGACCTCGGCGCCCTTACTGACATCACAAGGCAGCACCGAAGCGCGCCCACCCGCCTTCTCAATGTGGCTCCGGACGATTTCGGCGGCCTGGAGATCGACCTCCAGAATCGCCACGAAAGCTCCCTCACGCGCCAGGACCCTCGAGATGCCGTGGCCGATCCCCGACCCGGCACCGCCCGTGACGATCGCGATTTTGCCGTCGAGTCTGCCCACCCTTACATCCTTCGCTTCCTCACGGTCATAGCCATTGCCGTCGGCACGTTACTTCGTCGGCGGCACGGTCATCAGCCCCAGCGACTCGGCCGGCGGGAGGGGTTCCTTTTGCCTGGAATCGCTCTGCAATTGTTTGAACTGAGCGATCTTGGCCTGCCACATCTGCGACTGCCGGTCATAGAGCTGGAGCATATTGGGAAGCCAGGTGGGATAATTCTCACTCAGCCACAACTGCTGGTAGAGTTCGCGAAGCTTGGTGGTGTAATCACGCAGGTCTTCCAGCCGGCCGTTGGTGCCTTGTGCCGCCCCAAGCCCCGAGGACGCCAAGTGCCTGTCGGGGCCATTCTGGTGCGCCAAAGAGATGGCGTAAGCTTCGGCCATCTCCTGGAGGTAAATGTACCGCATCCCCAGAGCATCCAGCTTGAGCGCCGACCACTCCAGGTAAGGAATCGTGTCGGCATTCCGGCGGGCCCGCTGGGCGCTGTTCGCAAAGACGGTATAGGCCCCTTCCGCCATGTGACGGACAAGCGGTGCGGCCGCGAGCGCTCTTCTCGCATCCGCCTGGCCCTCCGAAGAAAACGGATCGCGCCAGAACAAGTCATTCCCTGTTCCTCCATAGTCCTGGCCGTAAACCTGGCCAAGGTCCGTCTGGCGCAGTGTCTCGTTGATGTGGCTGAGTTGCTTGATGGCTTCCGCGAAGCGGTGGTCGGTGTTGTGATAGAAAGCCCAATCGTACTTCTGGTCAAAGGCGGCAACCTCTGGAATTCCGGGCTCCCAAGCGGCGGCCGAACCGTAAACGATACTCCACCAGTTCAAGCCGTAGAGGCTTTCGCCGTCGTCGTTCCACACCGTGTTGTCCATGCCGACCGCTCCGGCCTTCTTGCCCTCATCCAGGAAGTGGCCAATGTTGTAAGCCGCCTGCTCGTAGTCCGGCATGATCAGGTTCGTGTTCCCGACCCACGGGCACACGATGATCTTCATCCCCGCATCCGCATAGGGCTTCAGCCACTTCTCATAGTTGGGATGAACGAAATACTCCCAGGTGGCAACGACCATATCTTTGGGAAGTGTCTTGATAAGGTCCGGATACTCCAGCGCAATGTCGCCCCAGAAGATGACTTGCTTGTTGTAGTTGCGAACGATGTCATGCACGCGCAGCAGGTTCTCAATATAAAGCTTGCCCATACCGATTTGCTGCGCGCGGTCGGCGCTCTTGCCGCGCCCCAGGTCCCACGTCTCATCGCAACCCACGTTGTAGAACTGCGTCGGGAAAACCGGAATCATTTGTTCGTACATGCTCTGGACATAGTCGTAGCTCGCCGGCTGCGGCGACAGGACGTGGCCGTGGGGCGTTTCCGCCAGGTTCGCGTAGTCTTCAAACCGCAAAAGCTTGTGCTGATGCCCGCAGGAATTCTGCGCGGGGATGATGTCCACGTGATAGCGGGCAGCGTAAGCAATGAGTTCTTTCCAATCATCCTGTTTGAGTAGGTCGCTGAGTACGCCGACGAGTGGCTGGCCGCTCAGTTGAAACGAATCTTCCATGTAGAAGTAGAGCTGGTTGAGCTTGAATTCCGCGATGGTGCGTACGATATGCTTCAGATAATCGAGCTTGGGAACGGGGCCGCGGGCTATATCGACTTGCGTGCCGCGATACAACAGGACGGGCCAGTCACGGATTTGTACGCCCAGGATTTCCGCACTCGGAGCGTCTCCGACCAGGAGTTGGCTGAGCGTCTGGACGCCGTAGAAAAGCCCCGCGGCGTCCTTGCCGGCCAGCAGCACCCGGCTGGGCGTGACGTCGAGGACGTAACCTTGGTCGCCAATTCCGCTGCTGTTGAGGCCACGCGCGTCAAGAAGCTTTTTCATGGACGGCTGTTCCAGCCTGCCGAGCACTATGGCGGGCGCATTCGCAGCCGGGACGGAGGAAACATTGGCGAAATCCACCTGGGTAACGGCCTTCAACTCATCGGCCAGACTCGCGGCCGTGGCTCGATCCTCGTCTGCCAGAAAAGGAAGCAAAACGATTTCGAGATTCGAAGTGATCTTGAAATTCCCCCCCCGCGACTGCAATTCCCGGGGCTGCGGAATCAGCATCGGCTGCTGCGCCAATCCGAGACCCGGCCCCGCGAGGCCGATGAGCAGCAGGCCCCCCAGAAGCCGAACGAGATAACGCGACACGTTGAATGGATGCATGAGAAACCCTCGCTGAGGAAAAATTCATTGACGAACGATTAGCTTTGCTGCTGCGAGCCCAATTTGGCACCCACAGCCTCTCGCAAAAGAGGGCCCACTTGACCTGAGCACGGTCGAGTCTATCGACGCCCTCGCAACCTGTCAAGCCAGGCCCGTAACCACGCACCCCTAAGAACCCTCGGCTAAGCCGGCAGGGGTGATTCGCCGGCTTTTCCGGAAGACTGCGGGGACGGCCTCTTCCCGAGGAGTGAGCCCACCACCATGGCCACGCCCGCCAGTGCGAAGGATCCCAGTCCTGCATAGCTGGCGGGGACGCGGAAGAAGAAGAAGGCAATGGCGCCCACCGCCCCCGTGATCATGGCGCAGTAACCGCCCAGGGTATTGGCGCGGCGCCAGAAGAGCCCCCCGACGACCGCAGCGAACCCACCTGCCAGGAAAATCGAAGCCGTGATGTTGAGGTAGAAATAGGTGGGCCCAGGGAGCTTGTACCAGATTCCCCAGAAAAGCACGAACAGGCTCACGAACAAATTTGCGAGGCGGTTAAGCAGGACCTGGCTCCCGCCAGTGAGCGCCTTCTTGCGGAGAGGAACGATAATGTCTTGGGCGATAATCGAGCTCCAACCCAGCAGATACGAACTGTTCACCGACATGGTCGCCGCCAGCATACCAGACACGACCAGCCCCAGGATGCCGATCGGCAGAATCCGCGTCAACATCGCCGGCATGGCCTCCAGGGAATTTACTTTCGGGCCCAACATCGCCAGGGCCGCAATGCCCCAAAGCATCGGCATCATGCCACGGCCCAAGTATATGAACCCTGTCCAGGTGAAGACCTTCTTGCTGGTTTCCGGATCACGCGTGGAGAAAGTTCGCATGGCTGTGGTTTGCCAGCATGTATCCACAGCCATCCAAAGAAGAATCTGGAAGATGATATAAGCCCACCCATAATCCGAGTTCGTGAAGGGATTGAAGCCCCCCGACCCCATGTTGGCATACACGGTGTCACGCATATGCCCCCAGCCGACCACATGAATCGAATAGAGCGTGACCAGAATTGTGCCCAGACTCAGGGCGATAAACTGCAGGAAGTCCGTGATGACAATGGAAACCATTCCGCCCAGGACCGTGTACGCGAGCTCCAGGAGAAGGATGCCGGTCATGATAGCTTTCAGGTGATCCAGGGGAATACCGGCAATGATGGCCAGGAATGTCCCCTCGACCTTCAGGAACACCCCCATGTTCAGAATGCCGCCCGTCGCGACCATGATCCCGGCAAGCACGCGCAGGTTCTTGCTGTACTTCACCTGGAAAAATTCCGGTATCGTCATCAGCCCCAGGGTACGAAGTCTGCGGATGATGAAGCCCGTCTGGCCGATGAAGAGCATCACGACCCCTGCGATCAGGCCATTGATGAAAGATGCAAACCCGGTCTTGTAGCCGAGCTCCGCATAATACATAAAGGTAATCGTTCCGATTTCCGTAGCAGCCAGAGTCGCGACGCCAATGAACGTGCCCAGTTGGCGCCCGGCCACCAGAAAATCGGATAGCCCGGAGACATACCTTTTGCCGTACAAACCCGCAGCCAGCGTGCCGCCCAGGTAAACAACCACGATAATCCAGTCCAAGAGATGAAAGTGCACAGACCCTCGTCTTCAGGAGCGCATATGGCCCTGGTCAGAATTCATCAGAATGCAAAAAAACTCGCCCTTAGCGCACACCTTTGCCCTGCGGGATCAGTTGGCTTTCCAGCAGGGCATCAAACAGTTTGTCCGCTGTCATCCCTTTGGCATCGACCACTAGTGGGGCAGCGAAGAGATCCAGTGCGCCGGGTTTGATGGGCTGGCCCAATTCGTCGAGCCACGCGAGGCCAGCAGCTCCGGGGCGCAAGGCCGAACGTGAGGAAGCAGCGTCCGCCCATAGAACGGCCCGCGCGCCTGTGGGACCGGCCGCGATATATCCCGTGACGCCTTTCAGCAAGTGTTCATCCAATCCATCGATACTGAAGCCGAAGATATTTACTCCCACCACACTTGTGGGCTCATGCGTGACGGCTGCAACCAGTTCCGCGCCCCTCGCTTCGAGTTCCCGCAGGCTGGGCATCAGCGGGTTAGCCTTCATGCCTGCTGTGGCGATGAACTTTTTCTGGCCATCCCAAGCATACCGAGCCAACCCCAACTCTGTCAGGGCAGTGAGGCCTGCTTCCGGCTCGTGCCGACTTTTCCAGACTCGGTAAAGTCGCTCACCCTGGAAAAGATGGTAATAGAGTTTCGCNNCTCGGTCGGACCCTTGGCCCGAAGCACTGCTAGATCGAGCGCAGAAGCCGCGCGAGCCAGCGGACCGCCGATCGCACTATCGAGTCCGCGCACGTGGTATTCCAGTGCCCCGTCGGATTCCTGCTCGACCCTCAGGATATCCCAGGCATCGCCCGGGTGCTCGTAACGACACACTTTCAAGACGTCTTCCATTCCACGGGACAGGTTTTGAAAATAGCCGGTCAGGTTTGGGTCGCCGAAATAGAGCGTGGCGTATTCTTTGAGCGACTGACTCAGGTCACGCTGCGGATCCCACAACGCCTGCGGGTAGAGAAACATGTTGACCAGCGGCGTCACGAAATTGCTGGTTTCGGTCATCAGCGCACCAACGGCGGGAATCCCCAGCTTGTGGTAATACTTCAGGTCAGCGCTCAGGACCTCGGGGATTGGTGGATTGGTCAAGTTCTCGTAAAGGATCTGGTCGGTGTAGTATTCAAACACTTCCGTGCTGGCGCTGCCAAAAGCCGGCAATCCGTTCTCGAGCGCTTGCGCGTACTTGTGATTCAGATCGCAGGTCGGGTCGTTCAAGGCGTGGGCATAGCAACGTTCGCGTGGGGCGTAGAAGTAGATAAGGCCCGGCTCGGGCTTCACCACGCGCGCAGGAAAAACGGTATCGTGATAGGCGAGATAGGCAAGATCGGCATGGGGAAGCTTCTCTCGCAGTTTCTTCACGAGATAGTTCGAGACCAGAAGCGCCTGGTCCGAAGGTGAGTAATCCTCTTTCCCGGGTTCGCGGCTCCACCCGCCGTCCCAGATGTCGTCAGCCCAGAGGTGGAACAGACTCGCTTCCGGCATCTGCTGGAGGTATGGGATCGCCCCGGAAGCCAGGTAATCAAGCGCCTCCTGATTAAAGGGGTTCAAGTTAAAATCGTTGATACGCTTTCCCGGCTCGTTCATCCGGAACCAGTCCGGGTGCTCCGGGAAGAGGGTGCGGGGAAGGAACGTGGAAAGGAAATGCCCCGCCACTTCGATTTCCATCCCACGCTTCTGGAGTTCCGGCAGAAGTTGCGGGCGCAGCAGGATGTACCAATCCCTGGCCGGCCACGTGTAATGAAATGCGACGCGATTCAGCCGAACCTTGGCGCAGAAGTCGACCCAATCCACTACGGTGGAATAATTGTTCGGCCAGTAGAAAAGGATGCGCTTGGGAAACACCGGTGATTCGGAGACCCGCAAGGGCGAGTTCCAATCCAAGGCGTGGTGGGGGACTACCTCATATTGCTTCCCCGGAAAATACCAGCGAACCCCCTGCCGCTCGAGGAACGCGTAGCAGCCATAGAGAATGCCGCGGCTGCCTTTCCCCAGGATCACGACGTCCGGCCCCAGCGAGCGAATAACGAACCCATCTTCCCGGAGGTTTTCGACCTCGTCGCGCAATTGCGTGGCTTCTGCCGCAGGGGCCGTCGCAGGAATCTCACCCAGGTAAAGGTGGTGTGCTGCGCCAGCCATCCCCTCGGCAATGGGTTGCCCTGTAATCTGCCTCAGATACTGTTCCAGGTCCCGGGCTGCAAATTTCNNAGCACTCCAGGGCGTCAGGCAGAACCCCAATATGATGAGAACCACCTCCCGCAGGAGCCTCTCCCTCGCCAGAAAACGAGCGGTCACTGTCGTGAATCGAAATTGCATATGATCTTCTCCAATTGCTTCCCATCTTCAAGACAACATTGTCTAGGGAGGTGCTTCCATGAACTCTCCCCGCCCAAAGCTCAAGGCTCCCAGAGCGTCCAGTGCAGGGAGGGAACGGGGATCGATTTCCAGGATTTCTAGTTCTTTTGCCGCGGCAACTTCCCGGTGACCCGGGGCCTCGAAGCGTTCGGCCAGGGCAGCCAGATCCGCGACAGTCTGCTGGGGCGCTGCGTGGGCGACCCCCAGGCGTGCGGCCACAAGAAGTCCAACCAGCACCAAGGATCGTCCAGCCGAGCCTGTCGGTTGCGCGCTCTTCAACCGGCCCGCGTTTCCCCACCGAACTCTATTTCCCCGAGGAACGGATCTTACCACTTTTCGGCATTGTGACCGTCTACAGATTCGACAAACGTGCGCCGAATTCATTCGACCGGCAAGCTCACCTGCATGTGAATGGGCTGCGCTGCCCCTTGCCCCGCGGGCAGCGTTGTGTATTCCTGATCAAAGACCGGGGATGAGAGTTCTCCGCCATCGGTCAGACTGAGCACAACCCTGATTTTCCGCAGTCGATAAGCATCGGCCGCATCAGAGGGGAGAAAACTGAGTTGGAAGTTTCTTCCCAGTTCGAGCAGCTTGGCTTGGGGAATGGCAACCGCCATTCCCCGCCAGCGCGTTTGATTCAGGCTGGGCAGATAGCCAATCAACTGACCATCCACCAGAACCTTGCGCGGCTTGATCGGCGGTGGCGTCTGGAGGTTCGAACCGAATCCCGGGCTGGGGAAGGGAGCAAATATATCGGCACCACCCTGCGGAAGGTCCGGCATACCGTCCGAAACGAGTTCTTCAAACTCAACGCTGCCACTCACGACGTCGGCACGGGGCGTGAAATGCGTCTGCCAAACGGGAAACTTGATGGTCAGGGTGGATTCCTTTCCGCCCGTGCCGGCGCGCCAGTGAAGCTCCGCATCACCGGCTTTAGCTGGCTTGACGCTGACCTTCATGACCTTCCGCGCTCCCGCGGCCAGGCGAATGGTGGCCGGCAGACCCGTAACTTGCAGCCCTTCACCCTCCGCTCGCAGACTCGCTTCCAGTGTCGCAGTCCCGTGATTCATAACGTAGAAGTTCGCTGTGCCTGTCACTCCAGCGTATCCTCTCAACGTCCCTTCCCATCCTGCCTCGAGCGCGGGAACCTGCTCGAACTGCTGCGAGAAAGCCACCTCATCCTGGGAGTTTGCGAAACTGGTTCGAACCGGAACGCCTACATATCCGTCAGCGGTGGGCTTCAAACTCGCACGCGGGATCAGCAGCGACTTCGATGCGCCCGGGCCCAGATTGAACGGTTCGGATGAGTCCCCGACGTGAACCGTGCCACGCGCCGGCCCAGGTCGCCAATTGTCGAGAACCAGAGCCGGGCTGGTCACTTGACCCTCGACCAGCGCTCCATCGCCGCGGAGCGCCGCAAAGACACCTGCCTTTGCAAGTACGATCAGGGAAGCGCGGCGGTGGCGCGGAATCTGAATCGTGAGCGCCTTCCCCTCACGCTTCCAGGGGACACGAAGCAACCCCGGAATGTCGGCACTCAAAACGTAAGCGGCGCGAATCGCATCACGGTCAGGCACACGCACTGTCACTGGCAAGTCAAGCTGCATGCCCGTGGAGGGTCCTCCCCAAGTGGTCACAACCGGGACCGCGTAATTGCCATCTGGCTTGCGGAACAGGTTCGCTTCGAAACCCGGCGGCACCCGAACGGCATCCGCCGTGAGAACCCATTCGCGCTGGCGGATCTGTTCAAACAATGGGGCGTAACGTGCGAAGTCCCGCAATTGTTCCGCCGGGATCCTGGCATCCGCCGGAATCTGCTGTGCGTAACGGTAGGGAAAGGAAACGGGGGTCAAGGAAGGTGACGCCGCTTGGCTGCCCATCAGCAGAGCGCGATCGTACAGGTCCGGATACCACGCGCCGCTTGTGATCGGCACGTTGCCGATGCCGAGCCACTGGATTTGCTCATCGGACCCTTCCGCGAGATGGCCGTCGCCAATCGCGCCCAGTTCGATTTGATACGGTCCATTCCACCAAACCGTCTTTCCCAGCGAGTGCGCATAATCGCTGAGCTTGGAGATCAGCAGGCAGATGTTATAGCCCATCCGATCGGCGGTTTTCCCGTGGTCGATGGAGAATCCGTCGTCGTGGGCATAATCCAGAATATCGTAGTGTGATTGATCCTCGAAAATGCCATCGGCTTCGGGATAGAGCGCCAAGAGCTGCTTGAACTGTTGCTCCAGGTATTGGGCCCATGCACTCCCCGGCCGCGGGTTCAGAACCGTATCTTCGTACCACGCTGGAACCTCCGCGCCGTTGGCATCACGGACGGCGTCGCTCTGGAAATGCTCAGCCGCATATCGGTCCCAACATTCGCTGGGTTGAAAATACATCAAGGCCTTGATGTGGTATCGGTGCAGGAGCTGGATGAAAGCGCGGACTTTCTCCGGAGTTTCCCAGGGTGTTAGCACCTCCTCCATGTGGCGCTTGATCAGTTCAAAGGGAGCGTCCCGGGCCGGCACACCCGGCTCCTGGCGCGTCTTCTCCCATGCCCAAAGATCGTCCATCGCCGGGACCCAACGGGGGTCTTCGGGAAAATACTTGCCCAGGAAGGGGTAGGTGAAGTGCACTTCCACCCAACGTACGCCTTGCTCGTGCCATTGGCGGACTTGCTCCTCCGGCGCCGTGGAGCTCCAGAGGAAGGGTCCGTTGATCTCTACCGCCGTGGGATTGTGCGCCGTGAAGTGCTCGGGATATTTGTCACGAATGAAAGCCAAACCGGGTCGCCAATCCGCTTCGTGCATAGCCAGGAATACCTGTGTCTTCACCTCCCCGTGCGGTTCGATTCGCAAGTCCGTTCTGCCAACCTCCGGCCCCAGGGAAGGTCGAAGCCGAACTTGAAAGCCCTGGATGGGGATGGCTAGGGGACAGAGAACGGTCAAACCCGTTCCAGCCGTGTGGCTGAAAAAGGTGGCCGCAGGAATAACCAGTGGCCGACCCTCCGAGCGATATCCGTAAATCAGCTCGCGCCTGCTGTCTGGTTGGGGATGAGGTGAGACCCCCGGGAGAAACGCGAGACAGTCTGGTGGCAATCCCCCCCAATCGAACCAGATGCTAACCTCGCGGCGCTCGGCCCCTTTGTTGCGCAGCTTAATCTCGATGCTCAGGTCGCTCCCGGCGGTGAAAGTCGTTTCCACCTCCAGGTCTGGCGTCTGCTGCGTAAATGAGACCTCGGAGGGTCTTCGTTCGAGGTTTTCGAGCGGCGCAGTAAGATCATGGACCTTGCCGCTCATTTCATCTCGAATGGAAATCGCCACAGGCCGCGCGAGAGGATTCGACTGACCTTCCGGCGCGACCGAAATCAGTTGACCCGTTTGGGAGGAGAGCGTCGCCTGGAAGTGTTCTCCCTGCAGGACCACCTGTGCAAGGGCTGGAAAGGCGCAACCCAGCACCACAAGCCAGCGCAATATTCCGCGAACCAAGCCAGAAGGTTTCATCCTCAAACCTTCTCCGCTGAGGTGAACTTCACCAGTATGCTCTGAACAGTTGAGATGACTTGCTTGGGGTCGGGTTGCCGATCCACCAAGGGGAAGCCTTCGTTGACCCATTTCCTTTCAATGACCTCGTACTCGCGGTCCAGTTCGGCGGCGTTGTAAACCATGCGCTGGTCCAGGCTGAGCGCGTCGCGCAGGGCACGAATGTAAGTGGTCACGCGCGGACGGTAATAACCCTGCACAAGCTCATAGTAATCGCGGGACGCGTAGTCGCGAATCACATCCGCCCACAGTGTGAGGATGTCTCGGACTCGCCAGTCCACATCCGCAGGCGCTCCCGGCAACTTTCGCGCTTTACGGATGTACGGGGTGAGCCAGTAATAATCGTCGTGACTTAGGAGCGTCTCAATCGACTCCATGAAAGACTCCAATAGCTTGGCCTCGCGTTCGAAGGCAGCCTTATCCAGAGCAGCCTCCGCCTCCTGCATTTTCAGGACGTGGGCGCCGAAGAGTTCGGCCAGATACTGCCGGCCGATGTCATTCAGGTCATGAAGGTAGAGAGGATTGGCGCTCAGGGCCGGCGCCACCGCGAGGGCGTGCTCCAGGGCCCTGCGCAAGTGCGGGATGAAGGCCCGGCGATTAGCCACCTGCAATCGGAAGTAGCCGGTGCCCGTTCCCAGGCGGTGCCAGTAGAGAGGTTGCGTCAGATCATCGGACCCATAAACGCTGGCCAGGAGTTCTTCCAGCGCCGCCGTCATCACCGGCGCGGAGCCTTCCCCATACCGCTGGCGGGCATAATCGCGCGTGAAGGAGCGCAAATCCACTTCTTGGGGATTCCAACCCAGCCGGCAGAGGAACTCATAATAGAAGTAATTATGGTGGATGGTCTCTTCGTTCGGGTAGAACCCCACACACTGTCCGGCCCGCGGGTCATCGACCACGCTGTGAAACTGCTTTTCGATGAAGGCCAGGTTGCCGTGCAGGTTGGTGTTGCCGCCGAAGGAATACACAACGCCAAAATACCATTTGCGTCCACTGAAGTAGCCGGTGCGCTTGGCCTCAGGCACCATCTCCGCCCATTGGTCAAGAACCCGGACTCGCTCGGTGGGCATGCGTTCGAGGCTCTCTTGGATGACCTGCGGCGTCCAATACTGGGGCATGAACAGGAAGCTCCAGGCGGAATAGATACCCACGCCTTGGGGGTCCACCTCATCCATGACCTTGAAGTTCGCTCCCGCGATTTCCCTGCGCACGTCCTGCTGAACCACGTCGGGGCCCTCCACGTCGCATTCCAGGTAGTTTTCCAACCAATAGAGATGGTCGGTGCCGTATAGGGAGTTGTACTCCTCCAAGAACGCCTTGCCCACCTCATGGTACTGAGGGCTGAGCGGGTGGAGGTACTTCTGCTTGGGCAGATGCGCCCACGAGATCTCGAAGGTTCGTGCTTCGGGGTGAGCAGAGGCATATTCCGGAGGAACAATACCCGTCACAGCCGGCGCGAGAGAGCGCATGCCCCGTGCGCGCGCGTATTGCACAATCTTCTTGTTCAGGCCTCCCTGCGCTTCGCGCCAGGCTTCCGTTAGGGGCGGCCGGACGCCATACTTGATGGGACCGAATATTTCATAGGGCGGCCCCGAATAGGAATTGTCCGAGACCTCTACGCCCATCCGCTTCCAAGCCGTTTTCCAGGCCAGGTCCTCGCCCGGCGTGTCCCACAGGCTTAGGATATTGAAGCGCGCCTTCAGTGCCCAATCGATGTAATTCTTCCAATCGTCCCAATCCCACCAGGGAGTCGAGTACCAGTAAAGCGTCAGGTTCATGCACATGCGCTCTCTGAAGTGGGGCTGAGCCGAGATATGAATACTCTGGGCAGGCAGGGATTCTCGATGCGGCACCTGGTCACCATCCCAGTAGAATCCGCACCCGCAAATCTTCTCCAGGTAATGATAAACCGCGTAAAGAGTGGAGATTCCCGTGCCCCCCAGAAACGCCACGTCTGCCCGGCCCCCTGCGTCGATGGACTGCACGACGTAGGCTTCGCCGTTCTTCTTCGCGGGGTCTTCAATCTTTCCGGAGGAGATTAATTGCTCCATCCGCGGAGTGCGCCCCACCAGGAATCGTGTCGCGCCCTTCCCGGCATCCGCGGGGGAATCCTCCGCCACGACCCGGGGCTGAACCTTGGTCATCCGGCTCAGGAAACTTTGCAGCTCCTGGGCGGCGGCAGCTTCCGCCGGGTCTTTTGAGTTATAGACGATAACCAGGTCGTGAGGTTTGAGTCCTCCCTCGGGATGGGCAGCGGCCGCGTCGGACTTGATCGTCCACGCTGCGGCGACACTGGGGACGAGCGAGGAAAGAGACGCGGCCAGAAAATTCCTTCTACGCATGGCATACTCCTTGGCACTGGGTTTCATCCGCAAACCATGGCAGGGATCGTTGCCACGCACTCGCGGGGCTTGCTTTGATTTGCGAGAAGACTATAAAGTGGCCCTTGTAGAATGCAAGTTAAATTGTGCGGCCAGATCCCTCCGAAATTTCAGGCGGGATTTCGGCCGGGGCCGAGACTTGCTGCAGGCGCTACAATTTGGGGCTGGCGTTCAGCAACGAAGACGTAGAGAATGATGCTGTCAGCGAATTTCGGCAAGGGCTGGCGGCCGGCCGCTGTCTTGCCCGGCACGTGAGGCGCTGGGCAGCTAGGCAAGTTCGCCGAACAGGTGCGCGATGATGGGTTTCTGGTACTACTTCTGGACAATTAACTTTGTCGTGGCCGGAACAGCCTTCGCGTTGATCGCGCTGATCGTCACGGTGCGCGGAAGCAAGGACCTGCGGGATATGTTTGCGCGATTGAAAGAAAGTGGCGCCGCGCAAGCAATTGCTGACCGCAACTGCAAAAAGTAGCGACGGGGCATCTCGGTTTGGGCGGTGGGGTTCGTCGCAAGCTGAGAGCCTAGAACTTGATTTACTTTGGCCAAAGGCGGAGCGGCCGTTCCGGCTTTCTTGTCTATCTGATCCCTTCTAACAGTTTATTGAAAAACATTCCGACGTTGTCATTCTGCGCATGGATAGCCGAACACAGGCTATCTGTGATTCCAGAAAGTGGACGCGGCAAGCGTGTGATGAATTTATTGAATCCAAACAGCTTAGGCATCCACTTTCTGGAGAGGAGCCGCAGGCGGTCTTGAGTGAAACGAAGTAAGAATCTCGTATTGCCATGAAAATTCGCAGAGCGAGATCCTTCGCTACGCTCAGGATGACAGCGAGGTGCTCAGAATGACAGCAGGGAAGCATTTTTCCGCAGCCTCTTTTAGCTCCCGAAGTTTCAGAGCCTAATGGCCCGGCATGAAGATTTGGCGACCGTTGCACCTGAAAGTCTCACCTCCTATCTTGAAATTCACTCGGCCAAATTGGGACACTGCCAACGCGCTGCGACTCTTGACTGCCCAAGAGGACAATGGCAATCTGGGGTGTAACGGCCATTCCTTCGCATGCCTTGCATGAGCCGTTCAACACCCGTCCTGGACACCCATTCCGGGGCTACACCGTACGCAGGGGGTCGTGGACATGTCCGGGGTCGGTCAGGCACAGACGTCCATCGCGAATCCGCGGGGAAAGGTCCGGCTGCGTGGGGGCTTCTGGGCCCCGGCTCGCGAAGCCTTTTGGATCGCCCTGGAAGAACTCCGCAGCCACAAGCTGCGATCGATTCTGACTCTGCTGGGGATTGTCATCGCCACCACCACCCTGATTGTGGTGATGTCGGTGGTGAATGGCATGAACGTCTACATCGCCACGAAGATCGCCAATCTGGGCACGAACACCTTCGTGCTCCATCAGTTCAAGTGGGCACAGGGATACGAGGCGTACCTGAAAGCGCTGCGGCGCAACCGACCCATCCGCATCGAGGATTACGAGTACGTCAGGGACACGCTGCTCGGCTACGAGGCCATCAGCGCCATCGCGCAACTGGAGCCCGGGCCGGAGGCGCGGTACGGTGGGCACTCCATCGAGGAAGTGAATCTTATGGGAATCACGGCGAGCCACGCGTACATCGGCCGGGAAAAGGCGCAGTGGGGGCGCTACATCAGCGAGCAGGACTACCGCCACAACACGCGGGTTTGCTTCATTGGCCAGGACATTGCCGACAAGCTCTTCCCCTCCATCGATCCGATTGGCAAAGAATTGGTGGTGGGAGGCCAAAGCTTCAGCATCGTCGGGGTGGCGGAAAAGGTCGGCTCCACTTTCGGCATTAGCCAGGACAACTTCGTGTTTATTCCTCTTGGCACTTTCCGTAACCTCTTCATGCCGCATCTGGAGCTTATCGTTTTTGTTAAAGCCCCAGATTCTCAACATCTGAGGGAACTGGAAGACGAGGTGCGGGTCATCATGAGGGCACGCCGCCACGTACCCTACCACGAAGACGACACCTTCGGCATCAACGCCTCGGATACGCTGATGAGCGCCTGGCAGAACCTGACCGGCAGCATCTTTGCCGTTACCATCGGCATAGTGGCCGTGTTCATGGTTGTGGGCGGCATTGTGATTATGAACATCATGCTGGCCACGGTCACCGAGCGTACCCACGAGATCGGAATTCGCAAATCGGTGGGGGCGCGGCGTAGCGACATCCTATGGCAATTCCTGATCGAGGCCGCGGCGCTGGCAGGTATCGGGGGTCTGCTGGGAGTGCTCATCGCCTACGGCATCGCCCGGTTGGTGGCGGCCGTCTTCACTGCCGAAGTACCCCTGAGCGCGGTTATCGTGGGGATTACGCTCTCTACCCTGGTGGGGCTCTTCTTCGGTATATACCCCGCCCGGAGGGCGGCCGATCTTGATCCCATCCAGGCCTTGCGAGCTGAGAATTAACATGCGGACATACTGGGAAGCTGTGGGTGAGAATCTGTGGTTGGCGCTTGACACCCTGCGCACCCATAAGTTCCGTTCATTCCTGACGGTCTTGGGTGTGCTCATTGGCACCACCACGGTGATTGCGGT
>PMYF01000017.1 GCA_003171295.1 Acidobacteriota bacterium
TGTGTGTGTAAGTCCGCTGCCGTCGTCGTAGGCGAAGACGCCGGCGAAGAAAGCGTTCAATCGGTCGACGAGCGGGGGAAGCGTACGGAAGTTTGATGTCAGCTGCACCAGTTCAAAGGTGAGCGCATCCCCGTCCGGTAGCTCCAGACCGAAGTTACGGACGCGAGGGAACAATTCCGCGTCGGCGTCGCGGAAGAAGTAAATGGACTGTAGAGGATCGCCCACTACAAAACAAGTACGTCCCTCGCGTTCCTGCCAGTGAGAGATCAAGCCGGCCAGCAACTTGTGCTGCCGGCGGCTGGTGTCCTGGAATTCGTCCACAAGCAGATGGTGGATATCGTCGGCAACGGCGAAGGCACCCTCTCCGGCCGCACCTTCGGTTGCGGAGAGTGCCTGCTGGGCGATCTGCGCCACCTCTATGAAATCGACCTTGCCCACTTCGGCGAAGATGCCTTTCAGGCAAGCGGCAGCGTTGCGAAGGAGAACGAAGCAGGCACGGACGATGCGCCAGTCGTCGTCCGCGAAATGGACAGGAGGAAGGCTGCCGATGGCGAGAAGCGCTTGAGCAAACTCGGGACGGCCAGCCAGGTCTCCGATCAGGTTAAGCAAGCGCTCCTTCTCGGGTTTGGTATTGGCAGGGAAGCCCTCGTTCTTGGTGACCTGTCTGCGGAACGTGTTGTCCTTGGTCATCAGCAGGCTCGCGAGGTCTTGGTAGACCGCGAGTGCGACGGCCAATTCCGTATTATCTTCTACGGAGAACGGGCCTCCGGGAAAGGAATTGCAACCGGCCAGGCTGAAGTACCGCTCGCCGTTGAGATTGGCGCAGGCGAACTGGGCGAGAATGTGAATCTCGGTCCAATCGTTGGCGGAGAGTAGTGAGCCAATCTTTTCAAGCGCCTGAGCGGCGGCGCGCGCGAAGGGCCGCTCCAGACTGGCGCGGAGGAGGTTTTCGTCAAGGCCGCTGGCGAAGACGAAGTCTTGCATCCAGCGATCTCGCTTGCCCAGCATCGTCACCAGCTGTTCTTCAAGCTCGTGCCAACCATTGTCGCGCCACAGCAGAAGTGTAGAGATTGCTTCCCGAAGTTCAGTGGGGCCGTTGTCAATTTCAGCCAGCGTTCTGCGGGCGGCTTCCCTGTAAAGGTCTTCCGGCAGGTCGGCGATCGACAAGCCGTTACCCAGGCCGGAGAGCAGGGGNNCGGCAGAAGGAGTCGATGGTGGAGATGCGCAAAAGGGCAGGCTGGTCGAGCAGGTTCCAGCTTTTTGCCTGAGCGTGTTGGAGAGCGGCAACCGCCAGCGGATCGGGGTTGGAGTCGCGGGCTGCAGCTTGGGCAAGCGCTTTGAGAATCCGATGACGCATCTCAGCGGCGGCGGCGATGGTGAAAGTGATGGCGACGATCTGCCGCGGTTCGTCCACCTTGGCCAGCAGGGCAAGATAACGCTGGGTCAACAATGTGGTTTTTCCTGAGCCGGCCGGGGCTTGCACGAGGATGGACTTCCCCGGGTCGATCGCTTTCCGGCGCTGCGAAAGGTCCGCGGGAGTGTTGGCACCGGGGCCAGCAGTTACCGCCGCAGCGCCAGTTGCAGATGGATTGGTCATAGATGTCCTCCGGGACACGAAGTGGTGGTTAATGGGTTGCTCTCACCCACACGCGTCTTTTTTCGCGTTCGCGGCGGCTGCGGCGCGGCCTGCTGGATTTATATACCAACCAGCCGACAACACCGCCTGGCCTGTATGGGTGCTTCTCAGAACTCCAGCCGCAGAAGTACCGGATGCCATCGCGGACAAACTCCCGGTGGTTTGCCTCGTCAACCGGCATCGTTGCCCGGCCTGCGAGATAATCTTTTCCCAATTTGTCGTACGAGATCATGACATGAACCTGACCGGGATGACGCTCCCGGCAGGCGGTGGAATGCCGCTGGTCGTTGTTGCCTTGGCTCCGTCGTTGAAGCCCTCCTCTGATGTGCGAGTATCGTCGACACGCCATGGCGCTTCCGGCCCCAAGTCAAACCAAAATATCGTCTGCTTGCTATTGTGTTTGGACCGAACGAGTGCATACGCTCGATAGCGATGTGCCGCCCTGTTGCTAGGCCTCGCACCTTGCGGGCAGTTCGGCGAGGAGAAGATGGGTGCTCGTTGCCATTCCGGCTCAGCCCGCCGCGGCATTAACCAGCGACGCGAGTGTCAAAGACTATAGGCCGGAGTTGGATGTAGTCCGCTTCCTGGCATTTCTCCTGGTCTTCTTTCATCACGTGTACCCGCGCATCTACGTCCAGGAGCACTTGGGGGAATTCATCGCTGTGCTTGGGCATAGCGGCTTGCGAGTCTTCATGTCCTGTGCAAACGNNTTTTCACGCTCAGCGCTTACCTGATAACTGACCTCCTGCTGAAAGAGCGAAGCAAGTGCCAGGAAATTTCGATTCGCAAATTCTACATTCGCCGGATGTTGAGAATCTGGCCGCTCTACGCCGTGGGGGTGACGATTGGTCTCGCCTTGGCAGCCGTGGGGCACCATGCCTCGGACATCACGCGCTTCGAATGGTATCTGCTCTTCGCGGGGAATATTTACTGTGCTGCTCATGGCTGGTCCGGCAACCCGATGACGCTCCTGTGGAGTATTTCGGTTGA
>PMYF01000601.1 GCA_003171295.1 Acidobacteriota bacterium
GAAATGAACCCGCGCGTGTCGCGCAGCTCGGCGCTGGCGTCGAAGGCCACGGGGTTCCCCATCGCCAAGATTGCCGCGCGCCTGGCAGTGGGCTATAGCCTTGACGAGATTCCCAACGACATTACCCAGAAAACGCCTTCCTGTTTCGAGCCCACGATTGATTACGTGGTCGTCAAGATNNTTCCCGGACTCGGACCACACGCTGGGCCCCCAGATGAAGTCTGTGGGCGAGGTGATGGCTATCGGGCGCACCTTCAAGGAAGCCTTGATGAAGGGTATTCGCTCGCTCGAAACCGGCCGCAAGACCCCGCCGCCGCCCGCGGACCCAGCGGAACTCGAACATCGGCTCGCCACCGCGTACCCCGACCGCATCTGGGATCTGCTGCACGCGCTGGAGGCTGGCTATAGCCAGGACGTGTTATACGAAATCACCCGCATCGACCCCTGGTTTCTGAACCAGCTCCAGCAGATTACGGACCTCAAAGTCGAACTAAAGCGCTTCACCCTCGCAAACGTTCCCGCCGGCGTGCTGCACATCGCCAAGCAATATGGATTCTCTGATATCTACCTGGCGGAGGCGTGGGGCGTAGAAGCGGAGGAGGTGCGGCAGCGGCGCCGGGCGCTCCGCGTGCGTCCCGTCTTCAAGCGCGTCGATACCTGCGCGGCGGAGTTCGAATCGTTTACGCCCTATCTTTATTCGACCTACGAGGAAGAAGACGAGGCCGAGCCCACCGACCGCCGGAAGATCATGATTCTGGGTAGCGGCCCGAACCGTATCGGGCAGGGAATTGAGTTTGACTACTGCTGCGTCCATGCTTCCTACGCGCTCAAGGAAGAAGGCTTCGAGACGATCATGGTGAATTGCAACCCGGAGACCGTCTCGACCGACTACGACACCTCCGATCGCCTCTACTTTGAGCCGTTGACTTTCGAAGACGTGATGGCGATTGTGGAAGAGGAAAAGCCTGTGGGCGTCATCGTGCAGTTTGGCGGACAGACGCCACTTAACTTGGCGCGGGCGCTTAAGGCCGCCGGCGTACCCATCGTCGGCACCTCCCCGGAATCGATCGACCTGGCCGAAGACCGCAAGCATTTCGGCAAGCTGCTCGTCGGGATGGGAATTCCACAGCCCGAGAACGGGGCGGCGATGAACGTCCAGGAAGCGCTTGAGATCGCTGGCCGCATCGGCTACCCCGTGCTGGTTCGCCCTTCCTACGTGCTGGGCGGCCGCGCCATGGTGATTGCTTATGACGAGGCGACACTCCGTGATTACGTTCGCCGCGCGGAAGAACTGCAGCGCGCTTTCCCGATTCTGGTTGACCGCTTTCTCGAAAACGCCACCGAAGTTGACGTGGATGCGCTCGCCGACGGTACGGACGTGGTCATCGCGGGCATCATGCAGCACATTGAAGAGGCGGGGATTCACTCCGGCGACAGCTCCTGCGTGCTGCCGGCGGTGAGCATTCCCGCTGACCAACGCCAGACCTTGCGCGACTACACGGTTCGCATGGCGCGCGAGCTCAAGGTGGTGGGCCTGATGAACGTGCAGTACGCCATTCAAAACGGCAGGGTTTATGTGCTGGAAGTGAATCCCCGCGCCTCGCGTACCGTGCCTTATGTGAGCAAGGCGACCGGGGTTCCCCTCGCCAAGATCGCCGCCCGCTTGATGATCGGCCGCAAGCTCGCGGAATTCGGCCTGGAAGCGGAATTGCCAGTCGGACATTATTTCGTGAAGTCGCCTGTATTCCCGTTCCAAAAACTGCCCGGCGTGGACACGATTCTGGGGCCGGAAATGAAATCCACCGGCGAGGTCATGGGCGTGGCGGACAACTTTGGGCTGGCCTTCGCCAAGGCCCAGCTTGCCGCACATCACCGCATTCCGATCAAAGGACGCGTTTTCCTCTCCGTCAACGATCACGACAAGCCGGGCGTGATCCCTATCGCGCGCGATCTGGCCGCCCTGGGGTTCACCCTCATCGCGACCCGCGGCACGGCTGCGGCATTGAGTGCCGCTGGCGTGAAAGTCGAGAAAGTTCATAAGGTGAACGAGGGCCGGCCCAATGTTGTGGACCGCATCAAGAGCATCGAGCTCGACTTGATTATCAATACGCCCCTCGGGCGTACGTCGCGCTCCGACGACAAAGCCATCCGGCGCGCCGCTGTTCAGCACGGCGTGACCTGCATCACTACGCTTTCGGCGGCCGAGGCGGCGATCCGGGGAATTCGCGCCTGCCAGGAAGGGGAGATTCAGGTGGCGAGTCTGCAAGAGCTCCACCAACGCCGTACCCCTCTGATCACGGGGACAAATTCGATAACCAAGGGCAAAGATAACTAAACGTGGAGAAGACGATGACACGCGATCAAATTATCGAAAATCTGGAAGGCATCTTCGCTCCGGTCGTCACCCCATTCAACCGGCGCGGTGACGTGGACGAAGGGTTCTTTCGCGAAAACCTCAGCCGTAATGCCGGCAGTGGGCTGGCGGGAGTTCTGGTGTCGGGCTCGTCAGGCGAGGCGCCGTACCTTACTGAAAGCGAACGCCTGCGGCTGGTCGAGATTGCGCGGCAGGTGGTGAAACCTCCGGA
>PMYF01000011.1 GCA_003171295.1 Acidobacteriota bacterium
CCTTCCACCATCGGGAACGGGAATTCCCCCCCGGCAAGGAAGGTGCCTGTGTGACCGGAGAGTGCAGTAATCGTCGGTTCTGCCAGGATCTGCAGAACTTGTTTCGACTCCATGTCCTGAATGGCCGCGCCGAGGTTCAGGCTCTGGCTGTAAAGCAAGAGATTGAGGGGTGTATTAATCGTTTCAGTTAGGGTGGAAACCGGGTTGCTGATGGTCGGGGCCTGAAACGCCTGATATTGGCTGGTTCCAGTCATGGCAACTGTGTTGCCCAGGGAAAGCAGGCTGAAGCCCAAATGGCCGGCCTTGGTGCGATCGACCTCCGCAAACTTCACCGCCAGGCGCACCTGGCGCAGGTGGGGTGGCGCAATGCGCAGCGAGTTGGCAATTGTCTTGCCGAAACCTCCGGCAAGCTTGGTTGCCAGTCCGAATTCTTCCTGGGAAGCGACATACCCGCGCAGGATGATGTTGTCCTGATCGGAGGAAACCAGAATCTTGTCCATTGGGAACTGGCTCTCGAAGGCTTCCTGTAGCCGCGCAACGTTCACATCGACGACGATGCTATATGCGGTATTGGCTCCCTGCTCATCCCAAAACACGATTGTCGCCATGCCGGAAACCAAGCCGCTCACCACGACTTGGCGTGGGCTGGCCGCATAGGATTGAAGCACAATGGGATTGTCGACGTACACCCGGGAAAGTGGTGTCGTTGTATCGAAGAACAGCGATTGACCTACCTTGACATGGAGTGTCTGACCAACGCTGCCGGGGACGACTGGAACCGTCGAGGTCTCCACGCGAATTAGCGAATCAGGCGGCGCCTGTTGTGCAAAGCTTACTGAGACGGCCAGCGCCCCGATGAGAACAGGAAACAGGACATATAGCGGTCGATGAGTCACTTCGAGAATCCTCCCACGGGCGGAGGCGCTGGTGCATCCCCAACCGGAATGTTGTTGCGGTACGTCTGCGTAGTTCTCTTCACTCCAAGAATGACTTCGAGACGCTGGAGATTGGGCTCGTCTGGCTTCGGCGCAGGACTCTTCGCCACAACCGGCCGGAATTCTGAAGCGGGTGGTCCGGTCAGGTCTGAGAGATAAGTGGCCCTGTGCAGAGCGATGCCATGATCGGCGCCATTGCGCAAAGCAAGATGGACGATGCCCTTCTGCTGGGCCAGCGCCACCTTGCGGGCATCGTCCGGTGACACGAGAAGGGTTACAACGGATACTGACGTCGGCTTGCCGGAAGGATCGGGCACAATCTGCTTACCGGTTGCCAGCACTCCGACATCTTCGAGCACGACAATCGTTCGATCACGATCGACAACTTGCTCAACTGCCGGCATCATAGGCCCAGCAGTGGCAGCCTTGATGGTCATCAACACATCTACGTGCGCTCCAGGGAAGAGGAAGCCCCCGAAGTCCGCAACCTCGTCGGTCTGGATTGCGATTGCGCGCATGCCCTCGGGAATTTTTTGGGGAAGGCCAAGGGAGGAATCCGCCGACGCCAATAGCTTTTCGGTCACTACCATGCCGCTGGCCAAAGGGAAGGAGGAAATGCGTCCCACTGCTTTATCCGGTGAGTCGAAGGCACCTTCCACTGGCAGGGTACTGTTCCAGTTGATTGTGGTTAGCATGTCGGGGGCCAAGCGCTCGCCCGTAGCGATGTCGCGGGTTGTGGCGACATAGTGCCACTCGCGGGAGGTCTTGGCCCCATCATTTGTTCCCGTCTGAATCTTCCGGTAGACGATAAAGACGCACAACGTGGCAACGACCACAGATACGAGTACGCCTATGAAGAGCTTGCGCATGTTGTTCATTTGAGTCCTCGGGTGATTACGAGCACGGCGATGCTGCCAAGCGCGACGGCAGTGCCGTAGGGCATCTTCAGGGAATCGGGACCCTCTAAAGTCAGCACGGGATGCGGGGTAAGGCCTCCGTGGAAGTGGTGCAGCAGGATCATGAAGACATTGCCAAGCCGCTTGGCAACTTGGCGTTTCCAGATGATGATCCCCATGGCAATCACGCCGCCGGCAAGCGCGATGCAGGCCATCTCCATGAACACGTGCGGCATCGCCGCAAATGTCGCTATGGCCGTAATCAGCTTGACATCACCGCCGCCCATTGTGTGAAGACGGTAGAACATCGCCATAAAGAAGAAGGTGATGATGGCCGCCGCCATCGAGGAGACCAAGCCGCGCCACCCATCGAGCGCGCCGCGCAGGACAATGCCGCACACGGCAGAGGAGTACGAGAACCAGTTCGGGATGCGGCGCGAAGGGCGCAGGTCGAAAATTCCACCCACCATCCCAACAACAGCGGCTGATGCAAGGCAAACGTCGTCCGGACGAATATCCATAGGAGCACTATGGAGAAACGAAAAATGAGGGGGAAGTCCTAGATGCGGAGAAAATGAAAAATATTTTGCTCTTTGCGGAAAAGCATTGTGAACCGGTCGCTGCAAGGCAGCCCTACGGCGCAGTCGGCCGCGTGTGAATCTGGAGCGGCAGCTAAGAGGCGCTGGACAATGTCGTCCCGACGTTAGTGAAGATGGCAGCAATGCCGTTTGCGACTGTCCGCGCGGAAACGATCACACTCATGGCAAACAATGCCAGGATCATGCCATACTCGACCAAATCCTGGCCGGACTCGTTGGCAAACAGCTCGAGCAGGAACTGCTTCATGGCGCCTCCCGGTTACACCACGGATGACAGATTGGTGCCCACCGTCTTAAATGAGTTGGCAATATAGTTCGACAACGATTTCATGGATGTTATTGAACCTAATGCGACCAGAGAGATCACAAGGGCATACTCCACCAGGTCCTGCCCGCCTTCGTCGCAGTGAAGTTGTTTGAATGTTTGAATCATTGCTCTGTCCTATCGCCCTTCGTTGTGAGCATGAATATCGTGTGTAAGAGATTGCGTGCTTGGCAACTCTCCTGATCCATCTGGAAGAGAAGACCTTTGTTGAGTGTCCGGCGAACTCTGGAATGGGAAATTGGCCGCGTCATGTGAATGGCGCGGCCGTTCCCGGTTGAAGGAGCAGGCCACTGGACGGAGGTTTAGACCGACGAGACGAGGGCGGAGCCAACGGTTGTGAACGCATTGGAGATGTAGTTGGACAACGTCTTCATGCCTGTGACGGAGCCCAGACCGATCAGAGCGGCCACAAGGGCGTACTCTACGAGGTCCTGGCCGTTCTCGTCGCGGTGAAGCGAGAGAAGCTCGGCTTTCACGATGGGCAGGATGGATTTCATTGAGGTATTACTCCTTGGAGGTGTCGGACAGGTGTGATGGTCCCGCTCCGCACCTGTAGGCTATGTGGCTGCAATTCGAGACGCAAGGCTAAGTGAGAAATAATTTGAGGAGTTTTCAGGAGTACCAGGATTTGGAGGGACGCAACTAAATGAAGCTGGGGCATGCGTGCGTCTGGCATTCCTGCTTAAAGCAGCGCAAAGCAAACACCCTAACAGGTTTCACGGTTCCCCGATTGCGAATGCAGCCTACTTTGCGCGGTCGTGACGCTGTCCGAGCCTCGCCTATGATCTAATGCTTCGGATCGTAACGCGCTACCTAATAGACAATGTTGCCGGTCGCCGTGCCTTTGATGGTTGATGGAACGAACGGCAGGTGGATGTAGGGCGTGTACGGGGTTGTGATCATCACGGTTACAGAGCTCTCAGGATTGTTGTTTCCAGCGGCCCAAGTGCTTTGCACCGTTAAGCTTGTCATGTTGTGACCGCCGGACTTGGCCATTTGCGCTACCACTCCGGTAACGTTGGCTCCTGCTGCATCGGGGCAGGTTCTGTTGATGCTGCCACCCGGGCCGCTACAGTTGGGGGCATCGGTGCCATGTGTCATGGCATATTCCACCCCCTGGCGCGCCGCGTATTGCAGCACTGCCGTTGTGTAGCAGTACATGCACATCTCAAACAGCCAGAGCAGCATGGGAATCACGACAAGCATTGCTACCGCGGTCTCAATTAAGGTGGATCCTCGGTTGTCGCTGAAGGCACTTCGGAAGAGACGACGCATTGGGGACGCTCCCTTGCTAGTTCAGTTGCCGCATGTACACGCTGCGCCCGTAGATGGTGGTGGGCAGTGTCAACGATAGTTTTCCAAATAACTTGAACGCGATCGGTGGGTTCAGGGCTGCGCTCACCTTGACTGCATTGATCGTGAAGTAGGCTGACTCTGGATCGGCATTGAAGGCAGGCGCATTTGAGTAGGAATTGCCGGCGCATGACGACGAGTTCGCCCAGGAACTACCACTGATCGCGGCGCTAGCCGCATAGGCGCTCCAGTTTGTGCTGGAGAGCCCTATCCATCCATTGACCTCGTTTGCTGCAATGCTGCAGGCCGCGCTGACTGCTGGCAATGCGTTGCCGGCTGTCGCTTGCTGTCCCTGGGCAGCATAAACGGATGCCTGGCGGCTTGCTGAGGTGATGCCGGCGGCGATGTATGCCACATAGGCGAAATTAGCGGCCATGGCCAGCATCAGCACGAGCACCATGCTGAAGAGCGCGGTCTCGATCAGGGCCTGCCCGCGAACATCGCAAGCAAACCGCGCCGCAATTGCGGTATGGTCGGTTCGGATCGAACTGCGCGTCGTTATCTCCTGTCTTGCCCCCATTTGGTTTTTCCTCTCTGTGCGACCTTTGGTCATCTCTGCCTAATCGTTCTGGAAGCTAGTGACATGCAGGCTGGTAGTGGAACCGCCAGGGATGGTAATAGAAGCACCATTTATCTGAACGCTAAAGCTATTGCCAGTTGGGAATATGGGCCCGGCACTACCTAAGGTCAAATTGGCAGTGACCCGTAGCTCGATCTGATTCGTATTGGAGACTGTGCAAGTGGCGTTTCCGATAAGAGGGGAACTACCTAAAACATTTACGTGTACCGTATCCACGCTATTCCAGGTAGAACCGCCATTGCAGCTTACTTCCATATCAACACTGCCGCTAATAGATCCCCCGCCTTGTCCTCGAGCCGTCCCAGATGCAGTAACTGTTACTACAGAGTTTGGCGGGACGGGATTATTCGGTCCTGTCAGTGGACTAGATGCCACGGAGCAAGAGCTATTAGACCAGCAGGTTACAGCGGCGATTGGCTCAAAATCCCCAAATCTGTCGATGATTCCAGCATTTATTGCTATTGTTTGGGGACTTCCAGTAGTCGCCGTCCCTTCGAGCCCGCAGTTGCAGTGTCCTGCCACCTGAATAGTGTTCCAGGCATTCGGCATGCCGAGAAGATGTGCGAATATCCCCATAAAGGTCACCGGAACATTCTCGGTGAC
>PMYF01000139.1 GCA_003171295.1 Acidobacteriota bacterium
GGATTTCGCCCAGGCCCTTGGGCCGCATATCTGCCGTCATGCGAGTTCTCCGGCCTGCGAAGGCGCGCGCAGCAGGCCCTCCTTGCGCAGCCGCTGATCGTGGTAGAGGACGGCGAAGGCGGTAGAGAAGGCGGCCCAGAGCAGCGCCATCCACAGATAGAGGAAGGCGGCGAAGCACAGCGACGCGAGCACGATTCCAATGATGCCCGCCACGGAAGCCAGTTGCACATGCAGCGCCATCGCGGCAAGAGCTCCTATTCCAAAGACAGCCATCAGCACCATGCCGCCCACCATCTCAGCCGCGTAGCCGAGAGCATAAATCACCAGCAGAACAAGGAAGATGCGTCCCTTTGCTCCCTGGGTAAGCTGGCCACTGCGCTTGATGGCGGCCCATGCGGTCAGCCCCTCGGCCAGCGATGCGGGAAAGGCTAACGAAAGGCGTATCGCCATGATGACGCCGTAGACGATGGCGGCGAAGAACAACAGCATCTCCAGAGGAATCATGTAGACGAGCGCCGTGACTGGACTCGTCTTGTCCACAGCGAATAGCGCCATCGGGACGATCATCACCAACTCGATCACCAGCATTGGAAGAAAGGCAATGATGTAAGAGAGAAACAGAAGCCAAAGGTAGCGCCAGCCTCGCTTCCAGGCCGTTCCATAAGCCTCGCGGAAGGAGATCGGAATGCCCATATTGGCCTGCATCGCGGCGTGGATGGAGGCAGCCAGATAAAGAGCAAAGACCACCAAACTCAGCGGCATGATGAAAAACATTGACGGCAGAAAAAGGCGAATCATCTGCTCGGGATTGGGCTGCTTGGGCAGTTGCGAAAAGATGGGGATGAAGGCAATCGCGAAGAACAGAGCCATCATCAGAACCATGGCAACCGCGGGCACGGTGGAGACGGCGATAAAGAGCTTGAGTTGCGAGCGCATGAGCCGGAAGATGCGGTCGAGAATCTGGCCGAAGGTCATGGGATATGGGTGCGTCTGCCCAATGGGGGTGGGATAAGCGGATTCGTTCATAGCGATTCTCCAGATGCTGCCGAGGTTGTATCTGTGGTCTGCGGAAATTCTACGGGTTGCGGCGCGTCAGCCTCTGCAGCAGGCTCTCTGCTCGGCGCAGACGGCAGCCAGGGAGCGGCCTCCGGCGCAGTGGGCGGCGCGGGCGCCATCCCCGCCTTCAGCATCATCCACTCGATGTCGAAGCCCTCATGGCGGATGCGCTGATCGTAGTAGAAGAGCACGAGCGCGATGCCGTAAACCGGCCGGATGAGCGCCTGGACGGCAAAAGCCGCGCCGTAGACGATGAAGACCATCACCACCGCGGCGGTCTGCGCGTGTTGAGAGTCGCCCGCGTTGAAAAACAGGGTGAGGATGATCGTCAGCGGCAGCGTAACTCCCATCGAAAGCAGCCAACTAAGCACTGCTCCCAGCAGGTAGAGCACAAAGATGCGGCCCTTCGTTCCTATGCTCAAAAGGGAGGAGCGCTTGACTGCGGGCCATGCTCCAATCTGCTCGACGACGCAGGCGGGGAAGGCCAGAGAGAGCCGCAGCAGCATCCAGATGACGTAGCCAATCAGAGCGACGACGGCCAGAACCGCGACCAGGCCAAAGAGCGCGCCGCCGGCGATGTCACCCATGCCGGCCTTCTGCGCCAGCGCTGCCGTCGCCGCCGCGAGGAGCACCAGCCCAATCCATACGGCGATGGGAGCGACTCCGATGATCAGAGCCTGAAGAAGATAAAGTCCGAGGTAACGCCAGCCGCGCCGCCAGACGCTCCTGTAGGCCTCGCGGATGGTGGTCGTTTCTCCAAGGTAGACGAGGGAAACGGCATGGTTCATGGCCGCCATGGCCAGCGCCGTTACTGCCAGAAAAACCGGCAGCGCCACCAGCGCGACGGCAATGGCGAAGACGACGACAAGAACCCATCCCGCCTCCGTAGAGACCGAGCCAGCGCCAGCCGCGCTCCACCACGCAACAACCAAAGCAACGGCACAGGCCAGTGCCACCACCACGCCGGTGGGAATGACCGAGATCCCCAGAAACAGCAGGAAGCGCGAGCGGTAAAGCTGCGCGGTGCGGTCCAGAATCTCGCCCAGGGTCGAAGGGCGCAACGGCTCATTCATGCGTGCTCCCCTGGTCTTGCGTTGTGGGCGCTGGCGGCTCAAAGTGTGAGTCGAGAGCCGACCAGGGCTCGGCGGCGCCTGCCAGTTTGGCTGCCGGCTCCGGCGGCGTCAGCCCCGCGGCCTGCATCATCCACTCGATATCGTAGCCCTCCTTGCGCACCCGCTGGTCGAAATAGAAGAGAGCAATGCCGGTAGCCCAGATTGGCCCCAGAAGGGTGTTGGTGAAGAAGGCGATGACCTGTTGCAGAGCCTGCATCCCCGCTGGCAGAACGTGGCCGGGTTGCTTGAATGCCACTACGACAAAAAAGACCTGAGCCAGAAGCACCAGTCCGATTTGAACAACAAAAATCAGCAACCCGAGCAGAAAGATGCGCCCCCGCGAGCCCTTGCTGAGTTCGATGCTGCGGCGTAGCGCCTTGCGGGCCTTCAGGTTTTCCACAACGCAGGCCGGAACGGCCAGCGAATAGCGCAGGCCCATGAAAATGGCGTAGATAAGCCATGCAAAAAAGAACAGGAATAAAGCAATACCGCCGACAACCGCCATCAATCCCGATCCGGAGCCGCCGCGGGTGAATCCGGGGACCATGAAGATAGCGAAAGGGACCAGGATGAGCAACAAAAGCAGCGGAGCGCAAATATTAAAAGTGGTAAGGACCATGAGCCATATGTAGCGGCCCAGTTTGGGCAAAGTGCTCCGGTAAGCGCCGCGGATGGTGGCTGGCTCGCCCAGATGAACCCACGCTACGGCGCGGTTGATGGCCGCAATAACCGCGCCCGCAAAAATGATGAGGAACAGAGCTTCGATTACAGCAGTGAAGCCGAGAAGCACTGGAACCCACACTGTGAGTGCCGAGCCCTTGAGCATCGAAGTCAGTCCGATTTGGGCGAGGCTCACCACCAGCACCACGCCGGAATACACGGCGTAGATGCCGGCAAAGAGCAGAAAATTCGTGCGGTAAAGCTGCGCGGTGCGGTCCAGAATCTCACCAAGAGTGAGCGGGCGGAGGTTGCTTTCCATGTTAGGCTCCCCTGAAATGCAGTGTTTGCATTTGCGGGGATACTAACACAATCAGCACATTATTCCAGGTTCTGAATCTTGGTTCCCTCGGGGATTTTGATCTGGAACTGGTCGTCGGTGAGGCGCATATTCTGCTTCACATTCTCAACCGTCAGAACGAGCTGGTACTCCTCAAGCGGGCGCTTGATGG
>PMYF01000677.1 GCA_003171295.1 Acidobacteriota bacterium
GTCATGTGCTCAGACCTGCGTGCTTCCGCTTCGTTAGTTCTGGCCGCATTGGTCGCCGACGGCGAGTCCATCCTGGACCGCGTCTATCACATGGATCGAGGTTATGAGCGCATCGAGGAGAAGCTGGACGGGGTCGGCGCGCAAATCCAGCGCATGGGCAACCTTTTCCCACCCAGGAACGAAGCGAAAGACGCCGCATAAAAAACCCCGGATCCTCGCCCTCGACAACAATGGAAAGATTTGCAGCCATCTTCTTGAGTTTAGAGGAGTTGGAATCGGTACAAAAAATCAGGCGCGGTGACCCAATCAATCACTGGGATGGAACTAGGCCTAGGTTACTGAAGTTCACACAAAGGTATCGTGCGTACGGTAAAAAGAGTTACACCAATCGCTTTCTTATCGCCGATGATAGAGAATAGTCTGAGCAGATAGAGGTGAGCTTTTTGAATTGGAGCGGAATTCCAGACGTAGCAGCCGTTGCGTTGTTGATCTGCGCGGTTGCCTCTGTCGCACAACGCAGTCAGACGTCCGCCTCGAAATTGTGGCTGACGGGCTGGCTGATGATCCTGCTCCACTTTGTCGCTGGCCTGTTCAGTTCTGCTCCAGGCATTTGGGGCAGCTTGGCGTTTATCGTCCTTTCGGCTTCCTTGGCATTGGCCGGCCTGTTGTTCATTCACGCCTCGATTCTCTACCGCAAGGACACTTCCAGCCGCTGGATGCTTGGATCGCTTTTAACGGCGAACACGCTCTACTTCATAGCTCTCTGTTTCGCTCCTGTTGGGCACTGGTCTTTGAATCTGACCGCGGCCTTGCTGGGCCTCTGCCCGCTGGCTGTCATGCTGGCATCGATCCGCAAATACAACCACCCGCTTCGCTGGATAGTCGTGATCCTCTACGGATCGCTCTCGATCTTCCTGCTGATCTTCCAGAACCGGCCTGAATATGGTTCCAGCCTGGCCTGGAATGCAATGATGTTCACCGTCTATTTGGGCTGTTGCATATTTGTTTCCTATTCATTCCGCCGCGCCACTGCCGGAACACTCGTCACGATCGCCGGATTTTTCTCCTGGGCTTCGATCTTTGTTGTTGCGCCGATGATGGAGGCGTTCCAGCCCCATGTTCACATCGAGAGCGAAGTGTGGAACCTGCCTAAATTCGTGGTGGCCGTGGGCATGATGCTGTTGCTTCTCGAAGACCAGATCGAACACAACAAATATCTGGCCCTGCATGACGCGTTGACCGGATTGCCGAACCGCCGTCTCTTCCATGACCGCATGGACAGCGCTCTTGAGCGCTCGCGCCGTTCCGGAACCGAAATGGCGGTTATGGTCATCGACCTGGATGATTTCAAGCAGGTGAACGATACGATGGGCCATCACGTGGGCGATCTGGTGTTGCAGCACGTCGCATCGGCCTTTGCCCAGCGAGTCCGCCGCTCCGACACTGTATCTCGAACCGGGGGAGACGAGTTCTCAGTGATTCTCGAGGAGCCCACAGGTCGCGAGGATGCCGAGCATGTGGGTAGTATATTGAAGCAACTGCTCAACGATCCGCTTGATCTTGAGGATCATAAAGTGCATGTCTGCGCCAGTGTCGGCATCGCCATCTTTCCTCAGGACGCGTCCGACGCTGAGTCATTGTGCATTGCGGCCGATCTCCGCATGTACGACGCGAAGCGCCACTCCCGTAGAGCGGCTCACGAGGCGGTTCCTGGCAGATGGGAAACGCAGGCCAATCTGGAATCAGAGATTCATGCGTAGCTGCGGCTATAGCGAAACCAGAGTAGCTGTACCCAGAGGCACGACTGCCAAGTGGCTTTTTCCTCAACGGGGTCCCCAGCGATAGGTCTTCGTCGCTGGGGTGTAAGTAAATGCCACCCTGCACGATGACAGAAAGAGCACGTGAATTGTGGAACCGCTCTAAAAATCGCCGATTATCAAACCGAGCGAGTGAGGCTGAGTCGGCTCCCAGGCCCGAGAATCCGGACATGGGACACCCCGATTCTCCGGTCGATGTGAGGTTTCTCTGCCGCGGAGCCGCCCGAGCCTTCCGCTAGTGCGGCCGTCCGGGCAGGATAAAGTGGTCGGCGCAGCGTGGCTCATAGTTGTCGCCGGCCATGATGATGGGGCTGTCGTAGGAGGCGGGTTTTCCATCGATGAAGCGCTGCGGGTAGAGGGCCTTGGCTCCGCAGGCGCAATAGGCCACCAGCTCGGTGACGCTCCCTGAGTAGGTGCGCACCAGCCAGGAGAGATCCATCATTTCGCCGAAGGGCATTCCGCGAAAATCGAGTTCGAGGCCGGAGACCATCACGTCGTAGCCCGTTTCGAGCAGGCGGCGGGTGAAGTGAAAGAGGTCCTGGACAAACTGGCCCTCGTCGATGGCGACACATTCGACGCGCTTGCCGATCTGCTGTTCCGTGGCTGCCAGGACGGGCAGAACCGACCAGGGGTCGGCGGAACGGAATTCAACGGCTTCCATCTTTCCGCAGCCGTTCCGGTTGCGGCTTTCCACCAGTCCAACCGCGGCTTTGGTGTCCTCGGAGGGCTTGAGAAGCAGGACGTACTGCTTGGCGTACTGGCGGCGCGTCTCGATTCTGCGCAGCAGTTCGGCGGTCTTGTTGCTGCGCATGGGGCCAACGATCAACTCCAGTTTGCCGGTCACGGTGTCTCCTGCATTTTCCGGTATTCGTTGTTGCCGGAAGAATTGGCTGCTGCAAAGCATTACATCGCATGAGCGGCGGGGGATGCAACTGGATCCTGCGCGGCGACTTAGGGCCTGCTAACACTACCTGGACGGTGGCGACGGGAGCCAATTTTCCCTAGTTCGAGGAATGAGGAGCGACAGATACCGGGCGTATCCTAGCGACGATTGACGAAGAAATGGGGAAAATTGGCCCCGTCCCTTCGG
>PMYF01000082.1 GCA_003171295.1 Acidobacteriota bacterium
CCCGGCGGGACCGCAGAAGGTATTCAGCCGGCTCGTGTCGCCGGATTCGCTCCTGGGTGGCGACAGCTCGCACAACCGGTTTTGGAATCAATTCTTTGAAACCGGCGGCCAGTATGTCAACACGTATGGTGGGGGGCCATCGAGAATTGCCCGGGACAACGGCTACTCCGCGTGGATCGAGGTCACCCGATTCAAGAATCTCAGCGTCGAGGTTGCTTACACGCGCAGCGTTCACTATGCGTATGATTCCGCTTTCATCATAGTGAAGTACGACTTGACCAAGCTGTTGCGGAACCTGACAACCGGCGAGTAGCTGGCCGGGTGCCCCGGAAGACAGTGTACCGGGGGTTTAATTCCGGTGGCCGCCCAGGTCAGTACCCCAGCACGATCAATCGAGCGGCCCCGAACAGACAACAAGAGGACCTTTGAAAACTGCGAGTTCGTCTAGATCGTTCCTCCTGCTTTTTATGGTTGTCGCATGCTCGCTAAGTCCACGACCCACGTGGGGCGGCGCTGCTGCCCCACTGGAGAAAGCCGCCTTCCCTAATGGCCCCCTCTACTCCACCCTGCCGCTGAGTTTCGAAGCCAACCAGGGGCAGGTGGATGGGCAGGTGAAGTTCCTGGTTCGCGGCCGTGCTTACACACTGTTCCTCACCGGCGATGAGGCGGTGGTAATGCTGCGCAGTCACGCGTCAGGAGCCAGGAATCAGGAATCGGGGCCTGGCGGCTTAAGGCAGTCGCCTTCGTACGACGGACTGCGGACAGATGATTCCGTCCTGCGCCTCCGCCTGGTGGGAGCAGACTTCCGCTCCGCCATCACAGGAGCAGACCCCCTGCCCGGCAAGGCCCACTACTTCCTAGGCAACGACCCGAGCCGGTGGCACACGAACGTCCCCACTTACGCCCGGGTGAAGTACCAGGGCGTTTATCCCGGCGTGGATCTGGTTTATTACGGCAACCAGAGCGGGCAGCTCGAGTATGACTTCATCGTCGCGCCTGGCGCGGACGCTACAGCCATATCGCTGGACGTAGGGGCGGCCCTTGTGCCGGCCCGACGGCGAGCACAACGGTCGCCCCTGCAAATCGCCGCCGATGGCGACCTCATAATCCACCTGGATGATGGCGACGTACGCTTCCACAAGCCCATTGTTTACCAAGTCGATCCGGCCCCGGCAACCTCCGCGGCGGGCTTGCCACCCGGCATTCAGCGCTCATCACTCGTCGAAGGTCACTACACCCTCACGGCCTCGAACCAGGTTGGCTTCGCGCTTGGCCCATACGACCACACGCGGACGCTGGTCATTGATCCCGTCCTGAGCTACTCCAGCTATCTGGGCGGCAGCGCCGGCGATGCCGGCTACGGCATCGCTGTAGACTCCTCCGGCGACGCCTATGTCACGGGAAGCACGGTCTCCCCCAACTTTCCAATTACTTCCGGGGGGGTGCAGACCACGCCCGGGGGTGCAAGCGACGTTTTCGTGAGCAAGTTCAACCCCAGTGGATCCGGGCTCCTCTTTTCCATCTACTTGGGCGGCAACGGTGCCGACGCCGCTTCCGCAATCCTGCTCGATTCTTCCGGCGACATTTATCTGGTGGGCAGCACATCCTCCACCAATTTCCCCACCACCACCGGAGCCTTGCAGACCACTTACGGTGGAAACGGCGATGCCTTTCTTACCGAGCTAAAGCCCGATGGTTCCGTCCTGGTTTACTCCACCTATGTAGGTGGCAGCCAAGCCGATAACGCCACGGCTTTGGCGCTCGACAGCGCAGGGGACGTTTTCCTCACGGGATCCACCCAATCGCACGACTTCCCGACCATGAACCCGCTCCAGCTCGGCAATGACGGGGTGTCCAACGTTTTCGTCAGCGAGGTCAATCCCACCGGCACGGCGTTGGTCTATTCCACATACCTGGGGGGGTCAAGCAGCGACTACGGCACCGCCCTCGCGCTCGATGGCTCTGGCAATGTCTATATCAGCGGCTACACTTACTCGACTGACTTCCCAACTCAGAACGCCTTTCAAAGTGTGCTGGCGGGTGGCTCTGACGCATTCATCACGGAGCTGACACCTGGCAACATAGCGCTGGTGTTTTCAACCTTTTTGGGTGGAAATTCCATCGACAGAGTCTTCTCGATGTCCCTGGATGTCAGCGGGAGCATTTACCTGGCCGGGGATACGCAGTCCACTAATTTCCCCGTGACCTCCAGCGCATTCCAATCCGTGAATCACGGTCTCGCGGACGCCTTTGTCAGCAAGCTCTCTCGCGGCGCCAGCTCGGTGGTTTATTCAACCCTTCTGGGTGGCAGCGGGACGGACGGGATTACCGCGATGGCGCTTGACTCAGCGGGCAGTGTCTATCTGACCGGGTTTACCCAGTCGGGTGACTTTCCTCTGCTCGATCCCCTGCAGAAGATACTCGGGATAGCCGGCGCGGGCTCCTGTGGAACAACCTCCGCGCCCATCCTTTGTGCCGACGCCTTCGTGGCCAAGTTAGGGCCCTCGGGGAGTCCAATCTATTCCACTTTCCTGGGGGGAAGCGGCGCCGACTCCGGCCAAGCGATTGTCGTCGACTCATTGGGCACAGCATACGTGGCGGGCAGCACAGCCTCACCGAACTTCCCGGCCACCGTGGGTGCGCTCCAGTGGGCCTATGCGGGAACAAGTTCCAGTTCGAACGCCTTCGTTGCCAAGATTGGCCTGCCGGATGGTCCCAGCCTGACCCTGAGCCCGCAGCAGATTAGCTTCGGCAACCAAGCGCTCAATACCACGAGCAACCCGACGATGGTTACCCTCACCAATGAGGGAAGTGCCCCGCTCAGTATCAACAGTATCAGCGCCAGCGGGAACTTCACTCAAACCAACAACTGTGGCACATCATTGCCGGCGGGCGGAGCCACGTGCACAATCCAAATCACGTTTTCGCCCAGCCAAGCCGGTCAGCAAACCGACGAGGTGCTGATTTCCGACAACTCCGCGGGAAGCCCCCACTACATTACGGTCACGGGGAACGGCGTGCTCTCAGCAGGTTCCCTGAGTCTCGCTCCCGCCACCCTGAGCTTTACCGCGCAAGCGATCCACACCACCAGCTCTCCGCAATCGCTCACGCTCATTAACAATGGGAACGTGGCCGTAACCATCACCAACATCACCGTGACGGGGGACTTCGCGGAAACGAATACTTGCGGGGGTTTGCCCACCACCCCCACCGTTCTCAACGTGGGTCAAGCTTGCGCGATCTCCGTCACCTTCACTCCCAATGGGAGTGGCAATCGCCCGGGCAATGTTACGGTTCGATCCAACGCGGCGAACGGCGCGGCGGGGGTAACACTCACGGGAATCGGAACCCCGGAGTTCACCCTTTCAGCCAACAGCCGGTCGAACGTCATTCTTATCGGCACGACTTCCACGACGTTCAGCATCACGGCCTCAGCCCCCAGTTCGTTTACAAGCAGCATCGCCCTTTCTTGCACTTCCGGCGCGACCTGTAGTTTTAGTCCGAGTTCGATCCTGGCCGGACAGTCCAGCACGCTGACCGTAAACAACCTGTCGTCGACTACCGCAAGTCCCTTGAACTTTACGGTAACGGGGACTTCCGTGGGCGAAAGCGCCACGGTAGCCCTGGCCATCTTCCTGTCCGACTTCTCGGTTTCTGCGACACCCTCGGGGACCTCGGTGACCGCCGGGAAATCGGTCACTTACACCATGACAGTCACCCCCGCGAACGGGTTCAATCAGGTGGTATTTCTGAGCTGCGGCCCGCTTCCGGCGAATACTACCTGCACGTTCGCACCCCCCGGCGTGACTTTGACCGGTACGGGAAACGCGACGTCCACCCTCACGGTACAGACCACCGCGCAGTCGGGCATCTTTCCATGGCGTCCTAAGGGCGGTCCTCCAGGCTTCTGGGGTTGGCCGCTGGTGTTAATGGCCATAACTTTGTTGCTGGCATTGACCGCAGGTCTGGGCGGGGTGGGACCCTGGCTCCGGCCGCAGTTCAGGTTGGGCCTTATGCTAGCAGCGATCATCCTGGTGGCGTTCGGCGCGTCGTGCAACAATTATGTGAACCCGATCAACATCACTCCCGTGGTGTCGGGAACCCCCTCCGGCAACTTCACGATTTTGATCACGGGGACACTGGGAACCAACAACAAGGTGACGCGGGCGACCACGATTAACCTTACGGTCGCGCCCTGAGCACGCCGCCAATTTTGGTGGAGCCTCGTCGCGCCGATACCCGGCGTTTGACGAGTTCAAGAATCAAGAAAAGACTTTCCGAGACTGGATGATTTCCGAGGAGGACCGTCGTGAGTGAAAGGACCGGTACTGCCAGTTGTGCCCTGAGCGCCAGCCGAAGAGCGAGCAAGATAGGGGCACGCCTTCCCTATGCGTTACTGTTGACAGCCCTGCTACTCGGCGCGGCCAGCATTCACGAGGATAGATTTGCGGTGCCTCCGGTCGCCAAGCCCCGTTCTTCCGCCCAATGGGCCCGCCTTTTCTCCGCCTTGCCCATGAGCTTCGAAGCCAACCAGGGCCAGACCGATCGGGATGTGAACTTCCTTTCGCGGGGGCAACGGTACACTCTGTTCCTCACTCGCGAGGAGGCGGTCCTGCGGCTAAAGGGCCCGACGTCAGTTGCCGGAAGTCAGTCGTCAGTTGCCCGCCCCGGGTTACAGGAAGCGGTGGCCCATGGACGCGGGACGGCAGAGAGTGGCCTGCAAACAACGGACTCAGTTCTGCGCTTGCGGCTGGTGGGCGCAAACGCCGCCGCCGTTACGGGAGCGAACCCCTTGCCCGGCCACGCCAACTACTTCCTCGGCAATGACCCGAAGAAGTGGCACACGGATGTCCCCACGTACGCCCAGGTGAAATACCAGGGCGTTTATCCCGGCGTCGATCTGGTGTACTACGGCACCCAGGGCGGGCAGCTCGAGTATGACTTTGTGGTCGCGCCCGGGGCCGACCCGACCGCCATTGCGCTGAATGTAGGAGCGCATGGCCATGCTCCCCTACGAATCGCTGCCGATGGTGACCTTATCGCCCACTTGGACGGCGGCGACGTGCACTTCCACAAACCGGTTGTCTATCAACCCCTCCCCGGTTCTCTGCCACGGACGAAGGACGACGGACAACGGACGCCCGTCCAGGGGCAATACGTGTTGACTGCCGCGAACCAAGTTGGCTTTGCGCTTGGCCTCTATGACCACAGCAGGCCCCTGATCATCGATCCCGTCCTGAGCTACGCGACGTATGTGGGCGGTTCCGGCGGCGACATCGGCTATGCCATCGCCGTCGACTCCAACAATGACGCTTACATTGCGGGCGTAACGAACTCCTCGAACTTCCCAACCAAGGGGCCGGGACAATCCACTAACGCCGGCAACGGCGACGCGTTCGTGACCCAAGTGAACGCGACCGGGACAGCCTTGCTCTATTCCACATATATCGGCGGCTCCGGATCCGATACCGCTACCGCCATTGCGGTGAGGGCCGGCAATGCCTTCATCACGGGGAATACAACCTCCACAAACTTTCCTAACACGGCCCCGCAGAGCGGGGGGACGACAGTATACCCCTTCCAGACCACGCCCGGAGGTGGGACAGACGCCTTTGTGACTGAAATTAATACGACCGGGGACCACCTTGTCTTCTCCTCCTACCTGGGCGGGAGCGGCGCTGACTTTGGCCAGGGAATCGCCGTCGATTCCACCGGAAATGTTTATGTCACCGGCTCGACCCAATCCGCAAACTTCCCAACCGCCAACCCCTTACAAGGGGCCAACAATGGAAATGGTGACGCCTTTGTCACAGAAGTTAACTTCACCGGAACGCAAATCCTCTACTCCACTTACCTGGGGGGATCACAGGCAGACGTCAGCCAAGCCATCCAAGTGACCACCGCAGGGGGCAATGCTAATGTCTATGTGACAGGATATACGTTCTCCACCGACTTCCCGCTGGCGAGTCCCTATCAGGCGACAAATGCCGGGTCACCGGATGCCTTCGTGGCGGAACTCACCATCAACACCACCACGGAAGCGTCGGCGCTCACCTTCTCAACCTACCTGGGCGGGTCAGGAGACGACCGGGCCTACGGGCTCGGCCTGGACGGAACCGGCAACGTCTACATTACGGGAGCCACCCTCTCCACCGATTTCCCCACCAGTAGCGGCGCATTCCAGACCACAAATCATGGCCTGGCCGACGCGTTTGTTGCGAAACTGAGCGCGGCGGGCTCTGCCTTGCTCTACTCAACCTATCTCGGCGGCAGCGGGGTTGACCAAGGAAGCGCCGTCGCCGTGACCTCGGCCGGGGTGGCCTATGTCACCGGCTTCACCCAGTCCAGTGATTTCCCCACCGCCAACCCGGTGCAGGGAATTCTGGGGATCAGTGCCGGGCCTCTGTGCGGAACATCCGCATGCTCGGACGCCTTTGTCACTCAGCTCAACGCCGCCGGCAACGCCTTGGTCTACTCCACCTATCTGGGTGGCAGCGGCCCGGACTTCGGCCAAGCCATCGCCCTCGATAGTACCGGTGATCCCTACATCACCGGCAGCACCTCCTCCACCAACTTCCCGGCCATCGCCGGCGCTTTCCAAAGCAGCCTGACGGGGGTGACGGGTAACGCTTTTGTAGCCAAGATTGATTCCGCCAATCAACCCTCCATAGCCCTGGTGCCCGGCAGCGTGAATTTCGGAAATGAAACCTTGAGCGTAACGAGCGCCCAGCAGCAGGTGACAGTAATCAACCCCGGCACCGAGCCCTTGGCGATTACCGAGATCGCCTTCAACCACCCCTACACGACCACCACGACCCCACCGACCACCGTAACCTCCGCATCGGCCTATGGCTTTGCGGAAACGGATAACTGCGTCGGCACCCTGCCTCCCAGCGGCGGCACGTGTACAATCAATTTGACCTTTACGCCTCCCTCGGTCAGTGCCCAGACGGACCAGCTTACGATCACGGACAACGCTTATATCGCCGGCGCCGCCAGCGCGAGCCAAACCATCACTCTTACGGGCACCGGTGTGACGGCCGCCACGGCGGTCACAGTAACGCCTACCACCCTTTCGTTTCCCAACCAGACCGTGGGGACCACCAGCGCACCCCAAAACGTCACCATCACGAACACCGGGACCGCCACGCTGAACATCTCCAAGATCAGCACCAACGGTGATTACTCCGAAACTGACACCTGCGGCGCACTGCTCAATACTCTCAGCGTGGGGCAGAGTTGCAGCGTGAGTTTGACCTTCTCACCCACGGCCAGCGGGACCCGCAGCGGCTCTTTAAGCATCGCCGACAACGCTACCGGCAGTCCCCAAACTGTGGCGATTTCCGGAGTGGGACTCGCCGCCTTCTCGCTTAGTTCACCCGTCGCCGGAAACAAGAATCCAGTGCTGATCGGGAGCACGTCGACGACTTTCACCATCGTCGCCAACGGACCGGACACTTTCACTGGCAACATCACCTTGGCCTGCTCGTCGGGAACGACCTGTGCCTTCAGCCCCACCACGGTGGGGGTTGGCGGGGTCAGCATTCTTACGGTCAGTAACCTGACGACTACGCTTGCCGATCCTTACGCCTTTACGGTGACGGGCATAAGCGGCTCGCAGACTGCTTCCCTGCAACTCAATCTGTTGTTTGAGGACTTTTCGCTTTCCGCCACCCCGCCGCTCAACACCATCGCATCGGGAAGCTCCGCCACTTACGCGCTCCTCGTCAATCCCCTCAATGGATTCACCGGCCAGGCGGTCCAGCTCGCTTGCGCGACCGCCGGGTTGCCGCCCAACGCAAAATGCACGTTTTCCAATGCGACGCCTTCTCCCAGTGGAACTGCCTCGAATATCCAACTGACGATCACCACAGCGAAGTACGTGGCGCCGACTCTCACTATCCCTCGCGCCCCCACCGGCAAGCTTCCGCCCCTGATTCTCGGGCTCGCCAGCCTTGCGGCGCTTGCCTCTTTGGCGCTGGGCGCCAGGCGCCGGGCCCGCCGTGGCCCGCTCGCACCGAGTTGGCTGGGTGTCCGGCTCGCCACCATCAGCCTCATCCTGACGCTCAATCTGGCGTTGGGAAGCTGCCGTCCGTCGACTATTATTAGCTCCGGGACAACCACCGGAGACTATACGATCACGATTACCGGAACTCTGGTTTCAAACACTGCGGTAGTGCGAACTACGGTAATCAACCTGGCAGTGACATAAGGAGAGCCAGTGGGTAGTCGGGTAGCGCAACGCTGAGTTGTCTGCGCCCCGGTTGTAGGGGAGGGCCTTGGCGGCCCTCCTGCGGCAACACCGCTTCCCTGCCCTCCCGTATGGCCGACACGCCCGGTCGCCCCTGCCCGTCCCATTTTCATGACCACCTCAGGGTTG
>PMYF01000375.1 GCA_003171295.1 Acidobacteriota bacterium
TTATAAGTTTTCTTCGCTCAAACTCCCTCAGCCAATTTCGTTTCAGCGAACTTGTCCGGCACCTAGCGCTAATACGGCGAGCCACGGGCGTAAGATAATTAACTAAATTGTCATAATGAACGTTCTGTTCATATTGGTCGCGCCTCCCGTTTGAAACGATACGCTCATCGATCACATGGATTTCGCCAACCGACCAAGAGTTAAATCGTTGCTCGGGAAATAAGCCATCCAGTAACCGGTCGTCCCCGATTTGCATGTTGCCACTGCGAAATCGCAGGCCCTTAATTCTTGCCGCTGCGGGTATCGCGCCCTTGTAACCGTGATGCAAAACCCATCCAAGGGCCGCAGTTCCGGTATCATGCGCGGGAATCGTAATGAGTTCAAATTCCGTGAACTCATCAAATACTTCTTTCGAAACTTCAAACCGATTTCGGTGAGGCCGATATATGGGCAACTCGAATCCGTCAATCCGTATATCGAGGTTGCCGAGTGCAATGTGGGATTCAAGAGCGGAGGCGATCTCAGCGGCAAAGCGAAACTCTGGAGAGAAAGGAACTGGCGCAACTTGCGATAAATAGCCTTCGATCGCAACTGGACTCAGAAGACAGTCATTTCGGTGTCTGACGATGCTACGCAGCTCGACTTCGAAGAAGTGTAGAGGCAACCCGTTACCATTTATTTCTCGAGTCTCAACAGTCTTGTTTACAAGGTCCCTCAAATCACCTCTGAAGTCGCTGGCTCGCAAATCCGCTTTCATCTTACGACAATCCCAACGCATTTCATTGACGCTATCCTCGCCAACGCCGCGTGAGCGGAAAACAAGTTCCTGACAATAGCCGATGCCCGCCAGTCTACCTACCCCTCTGAAGCCCCGCGCATGAAATCCGCGTTTTGAACTAGCACCGAAGGAAGTCAGCCGTTTGACGAAATCGCTACCTGGAACACCTACACCATTATCCCGAATCCGAACGACGCGGGCCACAGGGTCGATGCTGATTTCCACACTTCCGGGCGATTGAGGAGTAAGCACAGTTATTCGCCGCGCTTCATCAATCGCGTCAGCGGCGTTTTGAACATACTCCCGGTAAATTGTCATCGGGTCTACGTACATGGAGGTGCCTAGCAGCTCCAAAATATCTTTCCCGACCACAATGGAATCTTTGTAGCCTGTCCAGGAGCCCTCGCTTTGTCGGAGTTGCGCTAACGAAACCGTCATAAGGCTACTAATTGATCGTCGTTGCGTTTAAGTAGTCGGTCTGGCATTGAAATGTGCCCTAGCTCGTCCTCAGAAAGGCCGGCGTCCTCGACGCGTTCCTCTTCGGGGACAGCGCTGTCCGTGCGCTGTGAATTCGCACGCTGCCCAGCCCAAATCATAGATTCTTCATCCTCCGACAGCGGGGTGTAGAATCGAAGCACTTGTTTGATTCTTCGGTTTTTCGTCCGTTGAGGCAAATCAGCGAATTCTCGCCCGGAAGTGGGAGACAAGAGCAAGAGGAGCTCCGCTCGGTCAGAGGCGCTGAGCTTCGAAAATTTCCTTCGATATTCTTCAAACTCTGCTCTTCCACCATTTGTCTCATACCATTCTCTATTGAAGGTGAAGTGATGGGGTTGCAACAGAATTTCCTCAAATTCAGCCACGGTATTACCGAAAGCCCGTCTGAAAAACTTGGGTGCCCCGCTCACAACTCCATGTGTCGCCTGCAAAATAACTTGCATTGATCGAAGCTGATAACGTGTCCACTTCTCTCCGACGAACGACCGATCAGGAAGGTCTGTCGGTTGGTAGCGCATCGGAAACGACCAAATCCGAATATCCAGTTGTTCATTCAGCGATACATTCAGTCGCATCCGCTCAAAAAGGTCGGCAGGGGAGTCGTGAAAGTTATAGAGCATGTAGTTGGACAGTTCATTCAGGCCGTACTCGTGGGCCCAACGAATCGACTGTTCATAAGGTTTCTTGAGACCCAAATGATCAAAGGCGATGCGCAATGGTTTCAGGCATATCGTGGACAATTCCCGCAAGAATATCCGATCCTTGCACAGGATACGCGCATCAACTCCTTGATTGAAATCTACACGACGCAGGACGCCCGTTCTCCCGCGTTTCAACTTCGCCCCAGGCGTAAAGCCAAGGTCCCTAATCTCCGCGATGATTTCCTTGAACCGAGGGGAAGCTACAATGTTATTGTCCATCAAAGTTAGGTCCTTTTTGGGACCGTAGAGATCGTCAATGCCCCTCACAATGGCAGAGATCGATGATGTGTCGCGCTGATCGCCCTCGAGCTTCGGCACCCCGCAGAAACTGCACTTGCGGATGCAACCTCGAGTGGCATAGAGGAAATAAGCGTCGTGTACCGGGTACTCATAGTCAATCTGGCCGAGTATGGCGTAATCCGGGATGAGGTCTTCGATCGGCTTGCCAAAGCGGTCATCTGCGTACAATTCTCCTGAAAACTCGTCAAGTTGCAAGGAAGCAGCCGGTCCCTGAGCCAGCAACCCTTGAATGAATCTAATACCCTGCCAGCGCGGTTCGGTAACGAAACGACCGTGCATCAGCGACGCAGCAATTCCGCCGACAAACACTTTATCAGCCTGACCGTTTACCACATAGAGTGCGAAATCTATACTCTGGGAAATTCGGAAAAACTCAAACGAGAATAGCGTTGTGACATAGATTCGGTCCCAGGCAGTCCTGAGTACCGACCTATCTTCACCCTTAATAAATCTCACGTTGTCCCCTTTGCCGAGGGGGCCGTGATACTGGGCAATCTTCATTAAGCCCAATGGGGGATACTTATTCTTGTAACCAGGCTCAATTAAAAGGATGTTCTTGCTAGCCATTGGACAACACCTTTAGTTGGGCCGTGTTACGTGCTTGCCTGATGAGGGCGAGCGCAGACTTTACACCTGTTTCGCCACCGAGACCCTTTAGAGAGCCGTTTGTAGTCCAGTCGACGTCAGTGATGAATTCGGATAGCTTAGTGATAAAATACCTTTTATCCACGCTTTCCCCGAGGGACTCCAAAAACAAGTCTTCTGCGATGCCCATTAGAGCGTAGACACCGACACCTTTATTGATTAGGTGCCGTCGCGGGTTGTCCCACGCCTCGCGCAGCACAACTGCGACAGCGGCCCAAAAATCAAGCACCAATTGAGCAGCCGTTTCGGGAGCTTGGAAGCGCAGAATCGAAGTATGCTTGAGAAACCGCTTCACCGCCGTTTGCATGGTACGGAGAGAAGCTCTTCGCATGAGACCTGATGTGTTCGTGCCCCCTAGGTCTAGTTGCCTGTACCAAGGTGATTCATTGTTGTTGTTGAGATGTAAAGCAATGAAAAGTTCAGGGCGTTCCCTGGCAAGATCGCTCGCGAGTGTAGCGTCGTGGAAGTCGAGGAGACTTGTACTGAGCCCTTTTGCTTTACTGTTGATAACATTGAAGACTTCCATTTCCTCGCGCTCGGTTAGACCGATGTAGCACATGAACGGCAGCGAGATTGGCAGGTCGTTCAAAAAGCCCAAACGATGCTGGCAATCAACCTGCGCCAGTATCTTGCCCTCCACTGACCTAATCTCAAGGTTAGCTTGAGGAGGCTGAAGTTCCGTAATGAGCCAAGCATCATCAGACCGGGGTCGGAGATTGAATGTTAGGGGGATTGTAGAACTTCCTGTTTGCTGTATGTACTTACGAAAGTCGAGACTGTGCTGTGAGCTGAATCGTCGCTGGTAACCCCGTCCGGTATCCTCGTCCAAAACGTCCGAGAAGCTCAACGAACTCAATAAACTAGCTGGGGCGAACCCTAAGAAAACTCTCTTCTGCGCCGAAAGCCCGAGGACACCGTCGATCTTGATTACCTTCGACATCGGATGCCCTCAGAAAGAAACGAACAAAATTGCAGCATTTCACTGCAACTTTGTCACGATTTCCGATACCAGTCAAGCGCTGTTTTTCCGTCAAATAAGTTGCTCCCGAGATTCTTTGTTAGGACTTGAGCACAAGTATGAACTATTTCCAGCTCGTAAAGTCTCTTTGCGCGAGCCTGTCCTCCTCGGCAAGTGATCGAACCCGACGAAGCCCGAAGCGTCCTTCAAAATCGGTTCATTTGTTGCTTTGGCCGTCGTGAGCAAGCCTCAAAGTGACCTTTGCAGGAACTCAACACCTACTGCAACAGATCCTGTAGAACTGATTGAGTAGCTAGACCGGGAGGGACCTTTGTAACGAGGGCTCGTAGGATCTTCGCGCGCGTGCCCGTCCCCAGACCTTCATATGCAAAGCTGCTGACGCCGAAGTCATTTGCAAAGTGAAGCGCTAACTTTAACATACCTTCAGTGACCTCTAGCTGCTGGGCCAATGGCCCGTGGAGCGTTCGCAGTCTTTTTGGATTGAAGCTTTTCTCTATTAAAGTCGCACCCTCGAACGCCCTAAACGTGTCGTAATTCATCTCATTCCGAGCCGTTATTTGCCAGATTCGATCGTTGTTCACGGGAGCGGTCGTCGACTTAAGCTTGTTAGGTACCCACGGGGAAATCGTATTGCAGCCTTCATAAAAGAGATCCCAAAACACCCTGTGCCCCCCCCTGTAGCCAGAGGGAGATAGCACATGTCTGGTAATCCGAAGGACCTGATTATTTGCACTTCCGTTATCGACATCCACTAAACGTTCGAAATGAATCCAGGCACCAAACATACCTAATATGGCGTTCGCCGCGAAAAATGACGAATAGTAGAGAGTCACGTGAGCCCACGGAGCATTGCTCGGTATAAACATATCGAGGGCTCGCCTATAATCAGCCACTCCAAATAGGATCCATCTTTCTACTGCGTTCAGTAGGCTGACACGATGTACATCAAAATCGGTGGTACCCTCCGTCAGCCGCGTTCTGCGCAGATTGTTGTGAAACGCCGCTAAGGACTGGCCGGTACCAGGTATGTGCGCCGCCAATGGTCTGCAAAAGTGACGGGCTTCCGTGATGTCAAACAGCCGCATTATGCGAACACCTGATTCTTCATCTCTTGATAAAGGTCCGTAACGCCTGCTGCGCCTTGCGCAGCACGTACTCTCTCCTCGGATAGCGTCGTTGGGTCAATTTTCTGAAGCTTACTGAGCAAAATGGGCGCCGTCAACCTATCCAGAGATTTGGCATTCACCACAATGTCCACAAGAACGCGGATGAGTGCACGGAGAACCCTTGCTTTGTAGTAGGTGCTGGTGGGGTCCCCCCATCCATCAGGATTTAATGAACGGACAGCCGAAAAGAATCGAATGAGCAATGATGCATATTCTTCGAAGGTAGGATCATGGACTTTTTTTACTCTGCCAACCAAGGTCTTAATTTCAGGCGCAAGGGAGCCTTGTTTTATGCTCACGTCCTTCTGCTCTCCGGTAAGGTCGATTGAAATGTAAAATGGACTCTCCTTTCGAGTTGACAGTTCGAATACTAGTTCCGCTGCCGTAACGGCTGCTTCATCTCCTGCCGGCCTCACCAACCTGACCAGGTCCCAGCGAAGGGAAGAAGGAACACGCCTCTGATTGTCATTGATTTCAAGAAACAGCTCTGCCATTTCTTGCTCGGTTTTGTTCAAATGAATAATGCAAGCGTATTGCCCATCAATGGCTGAGAAGGTCTGTGCCCAAAGACGATGCTGACCGTCCACGACCAAGAACCTAGCTTTTTCGGGAATAGCGATTTCACAGCCTGACCAATTGAAATCTTTGAGATCCGTAGCCAAGGTGATGGCGTTCGGAAATGCCCGCTGTCGGTCGAGCACCGTATGGGCTATTTGCTTCGCACGATCTTCGTTAACAATTCGTTGAAACCCTTTGATTGGGTCTTTGATGCGCCAGGAGGGAGTCGTATGTTTCAATAACCATCTGCCTGAAATGACGATCACGTAGACGGGAGGCGAAGTTTGAAGTTGGAGCGCTGGCGCCATCTTTCCGGTGGTTTTGGGCACATTCTCTTTTATTACCAATTGGAGCATCCTTTCAATCCACATTCGAACACGTGGTCTCGTCAGGTAGACCATTTATTCGTTAGGGTGCCTGACAGGTTCGCAAACTTGCTTAGCTCGAAAGGCGGTATCGAACACATTTGTTCATTGGACTCGTCTAAGGCTTCTGCTGTGGGTTTTCCGCTTATCCTATTCCGGAACGCCTTAAGCTTCTTAAGTGGGATATTGTTGCCACAGCAACGACGAGCATATCGGTATGCTTTATCGACCGACCACGTTTCCGAGACCATCTCTTCGAGAGCAGCGACAGGAGCCGAACAGCTAACGGGAAGGGGTGCCTTTAGGTCTACAGCACGCTCAAACTGGCGCCGGATGTGACGCTTTTCGGGATACAGGCTAGGGCTCAAGGCTTCAAGAGTAGAGCCGGAGGCGAACCGCTCGCCAGGACGTATTGGCATACAGGAGTGGTGATCCGACCGAGATTTTGTACCACTACAAGTTAGAGAGTTTACATCACATGGTCGGGGCTGTGAAACTGAATTTGGTGAAACCAAGAGGCAGCCTGGTGTTGGACTCCACCCCTGCCTCCCTTTTTGCCCAAGGCATTGTGAACAGCCGGGCTCGTCGGGATAGAATTAGGGCGCGCCGCACTTTATGTAGGGGACCAAGCCCGCTTTTTCGACTGCGGGTTGCGTTCACAATCCCACCAATGGCTACGTTTCCCGAAGCCCCCTATAATCCCGGACGGCCAGATTTCCCAGATCCAGTTTGAAGCCTCGGCTTTTCTTCCGTGGGCCTTCCCAGGTGAGAAAGGTTGAAACGCTGGTTCGAATACTCCCTTCGCGACTTGGAGACACGAGTGAATGGCGCTCCCGCTGAGATTGATTAAGAACACGCGCGCGACATCTGCAAGTCCCCGTTCCAGGCTGGGCACATCCCGATTCGGCCAAGATTGCCTCCGCTTGTCTAGGTTGACGTCAAATTTGCGATTGCTGAAACTTTAAGCACTACGTACAATAACACATGCCGATTCCCACTCTGGCAAATCGCCCAAAGGCAGGCTGGGCGGTCCTCCTTTACGGCCCGCCGCCTGAGATCCAGCTTCTCGCAGGTGAACTCGGCGACAGCGGTCTTGAAATCGTCCGGATAGGCGATCATTTCTTTTTGCAAGCACGTGAAGTTTTTGACCCGCTCTCCTGGCCGGAGGAAGTAGCTTGGGCGGCGGCGGCTGTCTTACAACAGATGAACACTGCAGCGCGGTTGCGTTATGCCATGCGTCTACCGATCCATTCGGGAGCCGCCATACTGGTCAACCGTGAGGGCTTCTGGGATCAGGATGATGTCGACCGCGCCGTCGAGGAAGTCCGAGGAGACGGCGCCCGCCCCCTCCAGGTTTCCTTGGGGAAGATTTGGACAGCTGCCCGGCAGCGGCCTCATCTTGCTCGCGCCCTAGATCAGTTCGCTCTCGGTTCTGCGGCCTGGAACCTGCGTCAGACCTTCGAAGAAGTGGTACGAGAACTCGGCCCGCAATGGGAAGCGTGGATTGCAGCGCGCGGCCGAGCGGCAGCAGAGGAATGCGCCTGGTTCCGAGCGACTGTGTTTGGCTCGACGCCGAGACGGCCGGGCCTCTCGCGGCGGTCTGGATTTCCTTGGCCGAAGGACCGGACGCGTGCGATGCCACCGCTCGCCGCCAAAACATTTGTGAGGAGCGTTCTCGATGAACTGGTCCTCCTTCGCTTCAAGGACGGACGTTCCTGAGCACCGGCTGAAGCCTGTTGCGGGGAATGCTGCTCGCGACTGGCTTCAGATGGGTCCACTCGCCGCCTCCGAAGTACTTCTCGCTTTCGCTGTCCTACTCGGGCAAAGTGCTTCTGGGGCCGCCATGCCCACTTTCACTTTCGATGACTTGCTTCTCTGGTCGGAAATCCCCTCAGATTCTGAAGCAAACCAACAGCTTACAAATTCCGATCAAGTCCGCCAAAATCCGCAACCCAGCGGAAAAAACATGGCGCGAAAGGTCCAGGTTGTCGGGGCGTGAGCTTGAGCGTATGCTACGTGCTTTGGGAGGATCCCCTTGAGATGCCGGCCGCAACGCTACCACTGTCCGCACTGTAAGTGGGACTTCGCCCGCAGGAAAAAGAGGTGTTGTCCGGGGTGTGGCACGCTGCTCTTGATCGTGTCTGATATGCTCTCCGATGCCGAGCTGACGGAGCTCCGGAGTTTTTGGATGTGGGACCCGCTAAAGGAAAANNTCGAGGCGATGCGAAAGTTCGAGGAATACGTTTTCGGGCGGGGCGGTGCCTTGGGTCAAGAAAAGAAGAGGTACCTTCCACTTCCCCGAGGGCTACAGTAAAGTCGCGCCACCGCATGAGCTGTATCCCGTACGCTTGCAATAACGTCATCGGAAACAGGGCGGCTGTCATGAATATTAGCGACATGCTTCGCTATAAGAATCTCCTCCTCTCGAAGCGGCAAGAACTCTCCAACGGCAAGAGTCTGGTCGATTCGATTCCCACCGCAGGTGAACTTCGCGGGGACCCGGTCGATAGGCGCTCCGCCGCCCTTCCCACTTCAGCTTCTGGCGGTAGGGGCCGCGGTGGCGCAACGCAACTGTGAAGGTCTTATAACTGGGCGCCGGGATTCCCTTTACCGATCTCGGCCATGATAGGCCAAGGTTACCAGACCTCGGTTTCTCTTTAGCCATCGGTTGTTCCCGGTCCCGTAGGTCACGGCAAGAAACGCAATTGCACCCAGCGACCGCAGCAGCAAGCCGGCACTCCCCCACACTTTTTCATAGTCTCGTTTAGTGAAGGCGGCGGAAGAGTCTGCCAGCCACGATCATGCATACGATCCCCATGATGGCTAGCGGCCAATATTGCGGCCACAAGAGCGAGACTCCCGCACCTTCGAGGAAACTCCCACGCAGGATGATCAGAAAATATCGAAGTGGATCGAGCAAGGTGATGTACTGCACTGTCTGCGGCATGTTGGCGATCGGCGTCGCAAAGCCAGAAAGAACAATGGCCGGCACCAAAAAAAGGAAGACACCGAGCAGCCCCTGCTGCTGGGTCACAGCCAAAGATGAAATCATCAGCCCGATACCAACGGTGGAGAGCAGAAAGAAAAAAAGGCCCAGATAGAGTGCCGCAATACTGCCCGTGAACGGAACATGGAACCAGAAGACCGTAAATAAGATTATCAGCGTGGCTTCCAGCGTGCCGATGAGAAATCCTGGAATGGCCTTGCCCAGAAGTATCTCTGCGGGGCGCATGGGCGTGACGAGCAGTTGATCGAAGGTCCCCATCTCGCGCTCCCGCGCTACGGACAGGCCCGTCGCCAACATACTCACCACCAGAGTAAGAAGACCCACGATGCCAGGAACGGTAAACCACTGGGAATCGAGATTGGGATTGAACCAGGCCCGGTCTACTACAATGGTGGAGGGTGGTGCCCCGCCATTCTGCGTGATCTGCGCCCCATTAAAAGTTGTCACGATGGATTGCGCGTAGCCCGACGCCAAGGCCGCAGTATTGGAATTTCTTCCGTCCAGGATGAGCTGCACATGCGTGCTCCTCCCGCGCTCCAGATCGGAGGTGAAATTTGGGCCAATGTCCATCGCCATCAGCGCAGCTTCTCCATCAATGGCCTGCTCCAGGGCATTCTGGTCATGGACAACGCGCACCAGACTAAAGCTGGGAGAGCCTGCAAAGCGGGCGATGAAGTCTCGCGATAGTCTTCCCTGGTCCTGGTTATAGACGACAAAGGGAACATTCTTCAGATCGTAGGTGGCGGCATAGCCAAAAACCACCAACTGAATGAGTGGTGGGCCGATCAAAACGGCCCGGCTTGCCGCGTCCCGCAGCACGGCCAGCAGTTCCTTGAGGGCGAGCGCAAAGACGCGTTGGAACATCTGTCGCATTAGTCCATCCTCTTGCGAAAGCGCAGCAGTGCGATGCCGAGAAAGACCGCGCACAGGATGCCCATACCGAATGCATTGCGCAGAAGGATCGGCCAGACATCACCAGCCAGGAAGGTACTTTGCAGCATGGTCACAAAGTAGCGGGCGGCAACGATGCAGGTCAGGTACTGAATGGGCAGCGGCATGGAACGAATGTCGTAGAGGAAGCCGGAGAGAATGAATGCCGGCAGAAAGGTGGTGACAATCGCCACCATCGCCGCCACAAACTGGCTGCGGGCAAGAACGGAGATCAGCAGCCCCATGCCCAGGGCCGTCAGCATAAACAACGCTGAGGTGGCGAAGAGAACAAGGAGCGAACCGCGCAGCGGCACAGCAAACAAAAATACGGCCATGGCGGTAGAGAGGACCATCCCGCCCATCCCCATCACGAAATACGGGACCAGCTTGCCTAAAAGTATCTCCGCCTTGCTTACGGGAGTGACCATGATTCCTTCCATGGTCCCGCGCTCCCATTCCCGGGAGACCACCAGGGCCGTCAGCAGCCCTCCGACGAGCGACATGATAATGGCGATCAGTCCGGGGACCAGATAGTCCCGGCTGCGCAGGGCAGGGTTGAACCAGACCTGTGTTTCTGCCGCGACCGGCGTATGCAAGTGACCGCCGTGCCGGGTGGCCTCCTCACTTAACCAAAGGAACCATGTCCCGTTCAAATAATTTTCGATGGTCCGTGCATTGTTGGCATTGACCCCATCCACGATGAGATGGATGGGGGCGCTGCCCGAACTGTACGACAAACGGGTAAAGTCGCTGCGCAGCCACACGATGGCATCTGCCCTCCCATGTATCATGGCCTGCTCCGCTGTGGCCGAATTGGCATACGGCGTTGGCTGGAACCACGGGGAGCGTTGCAGCTCCGCCAGAAAAGAAGCCGTAACCTGCGTGGGATGGTCCACCACCACGGCGATGTTGATGTGACGTGCGTCCAGCGAGACCCCATAGCCGAAGAGCAGAAGGAGCACCAGCGGCAAGACGAAGGCGATGGCGATGCTCGAAGGGTCGCGGAGGATCTCATACACTTCCTTGCGCATCAGCCCGGTGAGGCGCATAGTTTTCATGATGCCCTCCGGCTCACTTGCTCATGTTCTTCAATCAGGGAGATAAAAGCATCTTCCATGCTCGGCTTTGGGTGGTCTTTGCTACGGACCTTCTCCTTGATTTCTGAGGGTGTGCCTTGCGCAAGGATCTCCCCAAGCGACATCAACACCAGATGGTCGCAGTACTCCGCCTCCTCCATAAAGTGAGTGGTTACCAGGCACGTCGTTCCACCTTCCGCCAAAGCATTCACGCGCGCCCAGAATTCGCGCCGCGCCAACGGATCGACGCCGGAAGTTGGTTCATCGAGAAAGAGAATACTCGGCTCATGCATCAGCGCACAGGCCAGAGCCAGTCGCTGCTTGTATCCCAGGGGCAACTCCCCTGCATTCATCGTGGTGTAGTCCTTCAGTTCCAGCTCTTCCAGCGCCCACGCCATACGGTCTTTCTTGCGCTGATTGCCCAGACCATAGGCCGCAGCAAAGAAGGACAAGTTTTGCTGCACGCTTAAGGACCCATACAACGAGAACTTCTGGGACACATAACCTATTCGCGCGCGGGCCGCAGCGGTCGCCGTGCGCAGGTCAACACCCGCGACCCGCAGCGTTCCAGAGGATGAAGGCAGCAGTCCGCAAAGCATCCGGAAGGTTGTCGACTTGCCTGCGCCATTGGCTCCCAGCAGTCCGAAGATCTCTCCTTTGCGTACGGAAAAGCTGACGTTTTTCACTGCAGCGAAAGCTCCAAAGTAGCGATAGAGGTCCTTGACTTCAACGACTGCCGCATCATCCTGGGTTGTAGCTTGCCGGGATGGCAGTGGAATCGGATGACGTGGGGTGCGGTTGCAGAGAAGGCTGACGAACGCATCTTCCAGTCGCGCCGGAACGGCCCTGGGTGTTCCATACCCAGCGAGATCACCCTGCAAGATCGGTGGATCGGGCTGTTGCATGACGATTCGCAGTCCATCTCCCTGTATCACCGTATCCACCACGCCGGGCAGTCTGGCAATCTGGGACTGCAGATTGCGCGACGCTGTGGGAATGTTTTCCAGAACGAAGGCATGGCCTTGTAAAGGAGCGGCGAGTTGGGCCGGATTTCCCTGCGCGAGAATTTCTCCTTCTTGCAACAGAATGACATGATCGCAGCGCTCGGCCTCATCCATATAGGCAGTACTGAGCAGGACAGTCACCTTCTGGCTGATAACTTGTTGGTGGATGATGCTCCACAGTTCCCGCCGCGAAATGGGGTCGACACCGACACTAGCTTCATCCAATAGCAGAAGTTGCGGAGGATGGATCAGGGTGCAGGCCAGCCCGAGTTTCTGCTTCATGCCGCCGGATAGTTGTCCTGCCAGCCGTTGGCGGAACGGGCCGAGTGCCATCATGGTCAGTAACTCTGCGAAGCGGACCTCCCGCATCCTGGGGGCTATGCCGTGCAGGCTGGCAAAAAGATCGAGATTCTCTTGGACCGTCAAATCTTCATAGAGACCAAAACGTTGCGGCATATAGCCAATCTGGTTCTGTAATGCCGACGCCTCCTTCGGCAAGGGATGCTCAAGGACGCGAATCTCCCTGGCATGCGGCGTCAGGATGCCCGCCAACAAACGCAGGAGCGTGGTTTTGCCTGCGCCATCCGGACCGATAAGGGCCGCCATGCTTCCCGCGGGAATCTGCAGGGAAACGTTCTTGAGCGCGTCTCGGCGGTTTGCCCCTTTGCCGAAGGACTTACTAAGGTTCCTAACCACAACGGCATCCATGTCAGTTTGCCCCGCAGGGATGGGCGTCGATCGCATGAGGAGGATTATTGCCGATTGGAATTACCACCGTGGCCGGCATTCCCAGACGCAGGCGATGGTCCGGGTTGCAGGCATAAACGCGTACACGATACACAAGCTGCGAGCGCAGCTGGGTGGTTTCCACGTTCTTCGGCGTAAACTCCGACACCGGAGAGATATAGCCGATCCAACCTGGAAAGCGTTGGCCTGGGAAGCTGTCTGACTCAATCCATGCACGCATGCCGAGAGCGACTTTGCCCATCTCCGGTTCCGGCAGATAGGCGCGCACCCAGAGTGGATTATCCAGAGCGAGAGTAAACACTGGTGTCTGCGGATTGGCCATGTCGCCGGGCTCCAGTATCCGGTCCTGGATGACTCCGTCTGCGGGAGCATAGAGCTGCGCGTCGGCCAGCTCCTTTTGTGCCAGAGCCAAAGCAGATGTCTCCGCCTTGAGCGTTGCCTGGGCTGCGGCAATATCTTCCTTGCGCGGCCCGATGACGGCGAGTCGTAGGACCTGTTCTTTCGCTACTAACACCTGCCGCTTGGCGTCCAGGTCGGCCTGCTCGGCCAAATAGGAGCGTTGCGCATCATCGCGAATCTGCAACGAAACATACTGTTGTTTTGACAGGGTCTGCTGGCGACGATACAGCAGCTCGGCATTGGTTACATTGGCTTGGGCTCGAGCGACCTCGGCTTGTGCCGCAGCAACATCAGCTCGCGCTTCTGCAACCTCCTCCGGACGGCTCCCCGCCAGCAGCCGCGCAACTACCTGCTGTTGTGCTTCCATTGTAGCCTCGTCCTGTGCCACTGCATCCAGAAAGCGCCGCTGCACCAACTGGGCAACAAGCTGACCCGCACGGATGGCGCTGCCTTCATCTACCAGCAGCTTGTCAATACGTTCACTGTTGTTGAACGCCAACTGCACCTGGCGAATGTCTACGTTGCCATACAGCGTGATGGTGTCGCTAGGAGTACGTTTCCGGAACAACCAGCGCCACCCAAAGACCCCCGCAAGAACAAGAGAACCCAAAAGTACCAGAATGAAAATGCGCTTTTTGACCGAAACCATTTATGTTCTCCCGACGGAACAACGAAAGTGCTTAGTTAGAAGGACTGCTATTCAGCAAGGCATTTATTGCTTCTATGTCAAGTGGCGTGAGTATCCCTGCCGCCGCCTTCAGTTGTGTCCGGGCTACCAATTGCGTGTAGAGGGCCAGATAATAATTGCGCTGCGCAGTCGCGTAGCTTGCCGTCGCAGTCAACAAGTCAATGATGGAGCGGCTCCCAATCTCATAACCCTTCCGGGTCCCCTCCAGAGATACCTTGGCGGAAGTCACCGATTGCTGCCTGGCCTGGAATTGAGCTACGCTGTCCTGTAGCTCAAGGAATGCAGTTTGTGTGTCCAGCTTGATCTGGTCCTGAAGATTTGTAACGCTCGCGCGAGTGGCTTTTGAGAGTGCCGAGGCCTGATGAATCCCCGCTCGCGTGGCCCCGCCTTCATAAATAGGAATAGATATGTTCAACGAGGCACCAATCTGGTTGATGGTTAAAGGCGGAATGAGGGTGCCCGCAGCGTGCTGGCCAATACCGCTCAGGGTCAACGTCGGCCAACGGGCTCGCTTCGCAAATTGCACCTGCTGCTCGGACACTTTCAATGTTGCTTTGGCTTGCTGTAGAAGCGGCTGGTTTTCGATCGCAGCTGCAAGCCAGGGGTCTAATGTGTCCGGCTGCGGACCTATCGCCTGCAAAGTTGTCACATCCTGTAACGTTCCCGCGGGATGATGCGTCAAGCGCTCCAGTTGATTCTTGGCGACGGCCACTGCATTCTTCGCGGTAATCAAATCGGCCTTCGCGCCATCCAACTGCGCCTGCACTTCCTGTACCGAAATAATGTCTCCGGTTCCAACATGAAGACTTGCCCTTGTCCGATCGTCGATGCGTTGCAGCAGATCCATTTGCTGCTGCGCCACCCTCTCGTTGGCTTGCGCCTGTAATACGCTAAAGTATGCCTGGACGACCTCCAATGCGATCACCTGCTGGGCATAAGCCAGAGCTGCTTCGCTGGCCTGAATGCGGCTGTCAGACTGCTTCATCGCGGTCAATGCCTGACCGTTGAAGATGGGCTGTGTCAGGCTGGCGCTGAAGAGATCGGAGTGATACCCGCCGGAGATGGGCTGGGCGCTAAAGCCCGTATCGTAGGCCGTATTCATGCCCCCACTGGCCCCCGCGCTGATGTGGGGAAGCAGTGCGGCATGCGCCAGTGATTTGCTCGCCAATTCCGCATCCAGCTGGGCCCGGGCCTGGGCAATGACAGGCGATGTAGCCGCTGCTTGCAGATAGGCCGTTTGCAAATCTTGCGCCATAGATGGCAAGCCATTGAGAGTCACACACCCGAAAATCACTAGCAGGGATATGGAGTATGCCAACGAACGACGCTTCAGCGAAATGGTAACTTGCTTTTTCATCGGACGGTCAAGATTTCTCTTAACTGGAAGCATTTTCGTTTCCCTCCACATAAAGAAGTTGGTCGAGTAGCCAAGCTATTTGCCTTCTGTCCTCTCAGATGCGTACCCGCTCCGCCGAGGAAAATCAAGCGGGTTGCACCGACCTACCACTGCCTGTCTTCGAAGAACCATTCTAAAGCCGACCCTGAGGCATGAAAACATTCGCATTCTGGAACAGTTGTCTCATAGCGCCAGCGCCATGGCTGATCCGTGTCTACCGCGGCACGGTTTTCAAAACGTCAAAAAGCGGTTCGGCATCCCCGATGACGCGGGTAGCAAGAGCAAAGCGCGCGATGTGGAGTGTCTCCAGCAGTTTCGCCGCCGGGATTCCCTGCACCTTGGCTTTGTTTGCCATGGCCTCCACACAAGCGTGGCTGGAGGCTGCCAAGGCAGCGGCGAGGTAAACAAGTGTCCGCGTCTCTTCATCCAACGCCGGTTTCTCTGCCGGCATGGCGTGGCCGCGCGCGCGCAGGTGTTCGTAAACCCGGCTTTCGTCCACGGCCGCGGCTTTCTGAATAAGGCACGGTTCTCCTCTCTTTATTCAAACTTGGGCCATATGAGTCCCGGGTCGTTATGCTCCGGCGGTGCGACCTGACATGGTTCAAGTCGCGCGAACCTCCGGGAAGATTTTTACTTCAGCCGTAGTCGAGTTGGTGACTATACAGTTCTGGTGGGCGCTTTCCATGATTTCCCGCGCCTGGCTGATAGCTTCCGCGGATTTTACCACCACGTGCGGGCGGACCGAAATCTCGGTGAAGCGGTATTTCCCTTCGACATTTTCCATCACACCTTCCGCCTCGCTTTCATACTCCGCCAGTTCCAAGCCTTTGTGCTGGGCATAGGCGAGAAAGGTCATCATGATGCAGGCATTGACGGCGGCAACAAACAGGTCTTCCGGTGTCCAGAGCCCGGGGTCGCCCTTGAACTCCGGCGGACTCGAAATCTCAATCTCGGGCTTACCGGAAGAGCAGATGCTTCCCCGGCGGTGCATCCCCCACCGAACTTCGCTTCCGTACCGGAAAACTTTGTAGGTCTTCTTGGTTTCCATGCGGGGCTCCTTTCGTAACTTGGGGTCACTTCCTGCTCCACCTTAAGAAATGCAAAAGCTGCAATCCAGTGACAGTTACTTTTCGATCTCGAATCGCGCACAAATCGCCCGCTTTGCAGGCGCTCGACAGCCATCCCCCTATCGTTGTTCAACCCACACTAGCCCGTTGTCTGCCACCAGCACCTTCAAGGCATCTAATAGGGGTTGAACATCTTCCTGAATAGTTGAAGTCACTTCAAAGTCCATGTAAGCTGGCGTGTTTTCCATAAGACCCTTCAGTGTCGGCACATGAAGCTGCAAATTCTCGATGTCGAAAGGGCGGTCTTTGACCAGTTCTTGGAGCTTTGTCAGGAATTGCTTTTCTCCGAAGACCCCTGCAATTCGAACGCGAAGCCGGGTTTGTGTGCTCCCCAGATGTTGCTCTGCCTGTTGCCGCGCGGCTATCGTCCCAGCCCTGGTGCGCTTCTCCTCCGCCTCGGCGTGAACAATCTTGAAAATCTTGTGCTCGCGCTCGACCTTCCAAACGATGTCCCTTAACGGAAAGCTTATAGCTTCCGTTGGACACACCATGGCACAGGTAGAACACCCCACCATGCAATTGTACGGACGCTCTACGTGCGCCTTGCGCCCCTTTCCCTGTGTTAACTCAATCTCGTACACCTCCCGTCCGCAAGTAACGAAGCACAATTCGCATCCAATACAGGCATCTCTGCTTACCGTGGGAACCCACGGTACGTCTTGCCGCGGCACCCCGTGCCACTTGGTTTGACTCAGGTCTTTTGCCATTTCTTGCCTCCATAAAGTTTAATTAACATGGGACGGGCAACCTATCCATTCCCTCACGTGAGGATGCCGAAGATAAACGTCAGCGAATAGTAGATTCCCACGACCACGAAAACCGCCCCCGTAATCCTGCGAGCCCACCACTCAATGCGGGTCAGTTTGTTGAAAGCTTTACCCAGCGATTGAGCACCTAAGGCAACCATGATGGCAAATAGCAACACGGGCAACGCCGTCGCGACTCCGTACAATGAAGGCAAGAGCACACTCGATTTGTATTTGATGGCCAGGGGCAATAGGCTGCCGAAAAACAAGGCGGCGGAAACGGGACAAAACGAAAGTGCAAAGATCACTCCGAGCAGGCCCGCTCCCCAGACACCCCAAGACGCGAACCTGTGTTGCAGTTTCTCGCTCAGACTGGGGCTTGCGAACCTGAGGGTCAACATTTCGAGCAGGAACATCCCCACCAGGATCAGGATCGGCCCAAGAATCTTGTTCATGTACTTCTGTAACAATTGGGACACGAGCGGCACGGAAATAAAGCTGGCCACAAGCAAAATTCCCAGCACGACGTAAGTAAGCATCCTCCCCAGCGTGTAAACAACTCCTGTCCAGAACACCTCAAGGGGACTTCCAAGCCGCCGGCCGACGAAAGAGATCGCCGCGATATTCGTCGCCAGCGGGCAGGGACTTATAGATGTCAAAATCCCCAGCCATAACGCGGTCGCGCCAACGAGGATAGCCGTCATCAAGCCTCTCCGAGATAGGACCGGATTTCAGTTTGTACGTACTTTATGAAGGCCTCCTTGTTGTTCACCAGCGTCCAGATATCTTGCAGGTTTTTCCATTGTGTCTGCTTTGAATCTTCCTTCCCCACCAGCACTAACGACTTGGAGACAAGCTGATAGTCCTGGGCGAAATGCTCGTTTCCGGGCTCTTCGATATTGATGACGTGCCACTCGAGCCGCCCTGCCTTCAAATCTTCGGGAAATCCACTCTCCACGGCTTCGAATGAAAGCGCTTCAAGCTTCCTGCAGGTTGGACAACGAAAATTGCCATGGAAGTAATAGGCCACCACGGTACGTCTGTGCATACCGATCTGGTTTTTGCCGCGCGCGGCTGATGCCACAGGGACGGCACCAGTAGTTTTGGGGTTCGGTTGGGAGATCTCCGCCGCGGTGGTGTTATCGATCGGCGGCACAATCGCGGCAGGTTCCTGCGCGAGTGTGGTTTGGCCCACTGGGTTGACATTAACCCGCCGGGACCTAGTTTCCTTGACTACGAGGAATATCACGCTTATTCCAACAAAAAGCAAAAGCAGAGCGGTAGTTACTTGTTTGAGTTTCATTTTCATGTCACCTCATCTGGTTTGAATTAAAGCGCGCCTTAGCTCTCAGACTGCTCGGCGCCTACTGTTCGGTGCCACCTTTCGGCTCAACCCGCCATTTGGCGAACCCGGTCCGCTACCAAGGAGACGGTTTTCTTGGTGACCGGTGTTTTCCCTTTCTCCATGCCCAGGTCTTGCAGGCGTAAGTGTACGACCTCGTTGAACCCGGCGAGTTCCAGACACTTTTTGGCGCAATCCTGATCGCACCCGTCAATCGCGAAGATGCGAGAGGCGGACTTTGTATTCTCGATGATTCCGGTCACCCGCCCCCCGATGCCCGCCAGGCAATACATTTTCCCCACACCGTCTTTGGTCAGCGTCCGCGCTGCCAGGTCGGAGATGCGCCCTAGATCCGACGCGCCCGAGCAGGCAAAAATCAATCGCGGGGCCTCACTGCAAGTACACTTTGTGTCGTTAGACATTTCATTTCTCCTCTCTGTGTTTCGAGTTCACACGTGAATGTCCGCCGGCAAGAGTCTAGGCCGGTGATCGAGTAAACCCTTCTTCAGGTCTGCGAATGTTCGTATGTCCAAGAGCGTTAGCGTTGGTTCGCCGCTGTCATTCCGGCTGATCAAGGGCAGGCCACGCCCTGGCCTCTCTGTCCCATGCTCAGCCAACGACGGGCTTCTGTTGCATTTCGGAGCGTAAACGCTTCAACGTAGCTGCCAACTCCTCCATGTCCGGAAAAGTGATGGCCTGACTGGGGCATATACGGACACAATTACTGCAGCCCACGGTACAGTTGTACGGGTTGGCTACGACGGTGCGTGCTCCAGCCTCATCCCAAGCGAGAACATTGTTGGGGCAGAAGGCCAGACACTCCTTTGAGCCCTTGCACAGCTCGTAGTTTATCGACGGGAACCATGGAATCATCTCTCGGGGTAGCGAAGCATTCGCCATGACTGTCTCCTTTAATTGAGTATTCGCCCTTCAGGTGTCGTCCCATTGTGCCGGGAACTATAGGGCAGGGCTCCCCCCAAACCATGGTCACGAGTGTATTGGCCTGCGATGTCAGATCCGCGCTGAGAAACCGAGGGGTCACCCCGTCCAACTCGATTCCCACCTCGCGCATGACGGTTAGGACTTCAGGATGAATCTGCCTTGCTGGCTCGGTGCCCGCTGAGATAGCGTGCGCCAAGTTGGCGTTGGCAATTTGATTGAAAAGGGCTGCTGCCATTTGTGAGCGACCCGCATTATGAACGTAAGCAAATAGGATTCGAATCATAACCAACCTGCTCCATCCCGCGTAACCGCCTTCTCGATCAGGCGCAACAAGTTAAGCGCGCGAAATTACCCCCTGCAGTTCACACTAGCGCGTTTGCGACCCACGTGGTCACTTCGGCGGCGGCGGGGATGCGACCGGCGCACACGACCTTCTCATTGATGACCAGACCGGGCGTTCCTAGAATCCGATATTTATTGATCTCAGCGAATTCGGTCACTTTCTCAATTTGAGCCTCTACGCTCAGAATATTCACCGCTTTCTGCGCGATCTCCGCCACTTTGACGCAGTTCGCGCAACCAGGCCCAAGCACTTTGATCGATAACATTGAAGTCTCCCTATTCGGTCCTGCAATTATGATTTCGTCCCCATTCAACAATCTCGATCAACGGATCGACCCGGGCGACGGATTTGACGGTATTGGAACCAGACTGCACATCTGAGCCGATTCAGGCGCTGGTGGCTCATGATCCCTTGCTTCGATCTCATTTCCAATCACCCAGGAGCTGTTCCCGTCCACAGCCGTTTGTTTCCGCCTGCAAAGTGGCATGGGTAATACCCCACTTTTCCCGCAGAAAACCGCGCACTTCAGCGGCCACGGCTTCCACCTTGATCAGGTTCATGCCGTTCACCTTCATATGCGCGGTTAGGACTCGCTGGCCGGGTCCCACCTCCCAAACATGAAGATGGTGTAGGCGAATGTTATCGAACTTCTCCGCAATCTCTCCGGCAATGTCATCGACATGGATACCGGGAGGGGCCGCTTCGAGGAGAGTGTGCAAGGACTCCCAAGCGATGGATAGGGAGCTCCGCAGTACCACGATGCCGATCAAAATAGCCGCCGCAGGGTCAAGGTAGCGTCCCCACGGTGTTCGGGCGAAGAGCGCTGCGATGAGCACAGCCAGCGAAGCCAAAGCGTCCTGCGCCAGGTGCAGGAAAGCGCTTCTGACATTGATGTCGTCATGTCGATGGGTCCGCAACAGCAGCACGGAGGCTACATTGGCTGCAACAGCAACAGCCGCCGCAATCAGCATGACGGAGGCACGCACCGGTGCTGGATGGAGAAGCCGGCTTACCGCCTCGCGTCCAATCAAGGCGGAGACTGCGATCAACCAGGCGGCATTCAAGAGGGCAGCGACAACTTCCGCACGTTTCAGGCCGTAAGTGTGCCGCGGCGTTGGTGCGCGCCGGCCCAACCGGCGTGCAAGGATTGCAAGTCCCAACGCCCCTGCATCCGTCAGGTTGTGCGCGGCGTCCGCCAGCAGTGCCAGGCTTCCGGCCCACAGCCCGCCAGCGAACTCCACAATCGTGATGCCGAGGTTGAGAGCCACACTGGCCCACAGCCGCCGGTCCAGGGCGCTGGTCTCCGTTTCGTGATGATGATGCGTCATTGAAGAACCTCAGCCGGAATCGCGCACGGCACCTTGCGAGACGTGGGGTGGAAAGTGACCATCACGTTTGGGGACATCACCCAAGAGTCGAGCGCCGTTCTTGGCACCGCTAGCGCCTCTCGAAGAACAGAAAGTACTGATAGGGCAATGTGTCCAGCCGCTTGCTCAGGGCGAAGCCCGCATTCTGAAACTCCGCAATGACTTCCTGGTCGGAGAGCTTCATCGATTCCGGAGGACCGACCGGGAGCGGCTTCTTGTAGAAGTCAATAACTACAACACGCCCACCCGGCTTCAAAGCCGTTGCCACTTTCACGTAGTACGCCGGGCGGTTCTCTATGTGGTGTAGCACATCGCAAAAGAAGATCATGTCGATCGACTGCGGCGGCAGATGCGGGTCATCGGGGGCGGCAACAATCGTCTCCAAATTCGCAGGCGCTTTGCTGCGCACGATCTCCAGCAGCTTCTCATCAATATCGACCGCATAGACTCTGCCCGCGCGGAGCGCGAAGCGGCGAGCGAAATAGCCGCTGCCCGCTCCAATGTCAGCAACGGTGTCCGCTGGTTTCAGATCCAGTGCCATAACGACGGCGTGCGGTTTCTGCCATGCATCCCGTGAAGGATCCTCCAGCACCTTTGCGTATTCATCTGATGACAACGGCGGGTGATGCTGATGGGGCACTTGTCCCAATGCCAGCGCTGCAAAAGCTAACACACATGCCTGAAGTTTCATCTGCCTCCCCCAATCTGAACAATTGTCGCGCGGCAGCGAGCGCTACACGCTCGATGGCCGGGCGGTCTCCACTCACCCCAAGAGAGCGCAACGTCACCAGGAACTCACTGTGCGAGCGGCCCCGCCGGTATTCGGGCTCTCGCGGGGGGTATTTCAGCACGGCTTCCGCCAGAGCATGGTCAAAATCGACGAGGAGCGTGCCATGAATGAGGAGCGCTTTCCACCGCCGGGCCTGAGCGTTGCCGGAGATCTTTCTACCGCCGACCGCAACATCGGAAGTTCCTTCCGGCGCCCCGGTGAGACCGAAGGCGTCGAGAATCGCGCAGATAAGGTCTGTCCCTAGGTGGAAAGCCCTTTTCAGGTCGAGGTGGGCGGGCGCCGGCGTTACGAGCGCGTAGTTCAGCACGCCGGAAGTTTGGAGCACACTGCCTCCGCCGGTGGAGCGCTTCAGCACTTCCACTCCAAAGCGCGCACAAGCGGCTTCGCCCACCACATGATCGGGCCGTTCGCTGGAGCCCATGACGACGGCGGGCGGGCCGCCCCACCAAAATCGCAGACCGCACCGTCCGGATTCCCATGCCGTGCGCGCCAACGCATCATCCACCGCAAGATTCTCAGCTACGGTCGGAGCCGACCAGCAAACGACCTCCAGCTTCGAACCCGGCATTGTAATAGTTCCCATCATCAGGTCAGTCTGGCGTCACGCCTGAAATTCTGGTAGGCCGCGAGCAAGGCCCTTCGGTATTCGGCTTCTTCCTTTGGCGGAATGGGGTGATAGATTTTCACCACCTCAAGCAGGGCCGTACTTCCGCTATCATCGGCCGGGATGGAGCGTTCGGCACATTGCTCGAATATGAGGGGCAGTCCCGCGATCGTGACTTTTGCGCCTTTGACCGTGATCGATCCCCCTGGCACCGGGCTTGAGCATGCGCACTGGCCCCCGCCCGTTCCCGCCACCACGGTACCAGTGGGCGCCGCATCGGCCAAGACCCCGTCCACCGCAGCGGCAATCCGCTCCGCCACTGCCCAGACAGATTCCTTGTCCGCCTGCGATGCGCCTCGTGAGGAACGATGGCAGCCTGCGGGCTGCGTCCCCAGGATTTCAGATACGATCAACGCACCGTTAACCGGCCCGCTATGCTTTTCCGTGCCCCACCGGGCGCACTGCTTTTCACAGCCGTCAATCGTGATGGTGGGATGGGTCTTGGCGAAATTCCGTTCGCCTTCGTTGCCAGAGAGAAAGAGTGGCAGGCAAAGCGTCACCGTCACATCAGGCCGCAGGAGTTCCAGCACCCGGCGCGTGGCCAGGCGCGAAATCGTGCCTTCAGGAATCGCTTCGCCGCTGCACGAAATGATACCAACCTTGGTGATTTCCGCGCTCATCGAGTCACCTCCTCACCCGCGAACAAGCGCGCAGCGTCCGAGGCGGCCAATGCGGCGATCTCGCGCGTGATCGTCCAACCGTCGTCGGTCAAAGCAGACGCATTACCAGGTTGCGCCCCGCGATGATTCTTGAAGCAGGCCGCCACCTGGATGGCTTTCGCGACGCGCCCGCCGGTCATCTGTACGTTTTTCTCAGCACAGGCTTTGGCGCACCCATCGATGGTGATGCAGGCGTGGTTGCGCACCGCTGCCACCGCCTCGCCATCGCCTTTCACCAGTAAGGCGAGGCACATCGTGTCGGTTTTTTCTGGCGCTAATTCGTCCGTAACCAGATACGTTGCCTCGCGGCTGATCAAACCATGCACCTTCCCGATCCCGCTGCACGGGATGACCAGCACGGGTTTCCCATTTCCTTCTTTCGTCATTCTTTCCTCCTCATTCCTCAGCCGCCTTGCGCTTTACGACTTCGGCATACGCCGCCGCGTCCACGAGCAACGTCTGGTCTTGCTTGAAATCGGCAAGTTTGATTTCCACGAGCCACCCGCTCCCGTAAGGGTCCTCATTGATCAACCCAGGGGTCTCGATTACCGCAGGATTGACCCCAACCACAGTGCCGCTCACCGGTGAAATGATCTCAAACACCGCTTTCGCTGACTCGACGCTACCCAATTCACCGAACTGGTCAACCGCCACTTCCATCTTGGGTGGCTCGAAATAGCTGATGTCGGTCAGCTTCTGCTGCATGTAGTCGGAGATCCCCAAACGCGCCACACCATCCAGCACGCGCACCCAAATGTCGTTCTCGTTAAACGCGTAATCGACGACGGGAATCCGAAACTCGAACTTGTCGTGTGTCACCACGAGGTATTCCGTCGGCGCTTCGAACTCCGCTACCGGTTCGGCCGGCGCCGATGGCTCGTTGAGGCTGCGGATCAGTTCGTCGACAATTGACTGGGCAAGCGTCAGGCCGTCCGGCTGCAATCGAATGCTCGATTCCAGCAGCTTGCCGGAGGCCTTCACTGCGTCCGACACCAACGCCTTCCGCTCGACTTTCGCACCCAATCCCGTCGCGAGTTTGGTGGCACAGCGTGTGGAGCAGCCATCGATTACGATCAGCGAACTGTCGCTGATGACTTTCTTGTACCGTGCCGGCGCGCGGTTCAACAGCACGGGGCAGATGATTTCGCCCTTGGTGGCTTCGGCAGCGCGGATCGCAACTTCGCGGGCTACGGAGCCTTCCGGTTTGTCCAGTCCGTTGCAGGAGAGAATCGCGCGCTTCATTTGGCACTCTCCCGCTCGCGGATCTGTTTGATCAGCGCGATGATTTCCGGCTTGTTGGGGAACGAAAGTGCATCCGGCCCGCAGGTTTTCGCACAAGCGCGACAAAAGACGACACAATTATTCGGGTTTGCCACCACCAACTTGCGGTCGCTCTCTCGCCGCTCGAAAACATGATGGGGGCAAAACACATCGCATTCCATGCAGAAGGTGCACTTGTCGTAGACGATCGTGGGGAACCACGGGATCTTCTCTCGCGCTACTCCCATAAAGGTGGTTTCAGCCATTTTCTTCCCCTCCCATTTCGTGAAGCGTCGCGGTAACGTTGCCGATAGCTTCTTCGGTGGTCATATCTCGTATGTCCAGCGGAGTCATGTCGCGCTTCACGTCCATGCCTTTTTCGGCGAAGGCGTCGCGGAACATCTTGTATTGCATGTTCGGGGCGCAGGCCGAAGACGGAGACGAGACAAATCGAGTAAGGTCGGGGCGGCCCGTGAGGTGGGCTTCCAGCACGCGACCGATGAACAGCAGGGTGCCGTCGGCCGCAGGGGCAATGCGGTCGCGGATGGTGATCTCGACGCGGGTCTGGCTGGTGCCCGCGGTTTTGGCCCGCTCGCGGACGATGGTCTTCAGTTGTTCCAGGCTGAACTGGTAGGCCTCTTCGAGACTGCGGTAGGTCGGCGCGTTGGGCAATCCCGCGACGTAGTAGCGATCGGACTCGGTGGGGCTGATTTCCAGGTGGTGGCGGATGCACACCGGACTGGTGATGGCTCCGATGGCGTTGGCGACGTCGGCATGCAGCGGGAGGATTGCCTCGGTCTCAAGCAGTTGGGCGGCTTGCGGCAGGAACAGATGGGCGGGCGCGCCGATGCCGATGATCGGGTGATGCAACTGGACACGCACCCTGTAATCACCGTTGCCGCCGTCCAGCAGGTTGTTGATCATGGCCACCGCCACCGGTGATTTCTCCAGCCCGTCCGGGTCCATTTCCCCATCGAGTTGTGTTTTGAACAATTCGATAGCCAGCGTCCGGACGATTTGGTCCATGACCTGCCGGGCCAGTTCTTCCAGATCGAGGTTCTGCAAGCGGGCGACCAGGTCGGACAGCCGCCGGGCGGCGCGCTCGTCCCAGAGTTGGAGTTGGCCGGTCGCGTGCAGCAGGTCGGTGGGCGTCAACGCGCAGCGCTGGATCAGGTAATGGTTCTCGAGGCGATCCAAATCGAGAAAGTTCCAACTTCTGCGGTTCAAACGCGCCGCCAGTTCGTGAACCGACATGGGCCGTTCCGCGAGCGCGGCGAGGATGGCCGATTCGTCCTGGTCCAGGGGGACCGGGCTGGTGCGGTCGTTGCGCATCACGAGGTCCATGGCGCGGGTGGACCGTTGGAAGTGGTCCAGATGCCGTTCCAACCAGGAAAGCGCGCCGGCGCTCGCGGGATAACGCGCCACCAGCCACGAAACGGGGGCGACCCGTTGGGGGCCGATGCGCAGCCGCCGTTGTTCGAAGGCCACGATGCTGTCGCCACCCAGGCCGATCGTGCGCATTCGCAGCGCGTGGACGTGGGTTTGCCAGTCGCCGACGCGGGCGCCTGCCGCGCAGGTGCGGACGACGCCGTTCTTGATCACGGCAGTGTCAGTGGTCGTCCCGCCGATGTCCACTACTAGCGCGTTGGTGGCCCGGGACAGGTAGCTGGCGCCAGCGACGCTGGCGGCGGGCCCGGACAGAATGGTCTCGATCGGGCGGAGCCGGGCGGACTCGATGTTCATGAGGGACCCGTCGCTCCGTACGACCATTACCGGCGCGCCAATCTCTCGGCAGCGCAGGGACCGTTGCACGGCGTCGAGCAGCGCCTCGAGGCAGGGAATGATCCGGGCGTTGAGCGCCGCGGTGGTGGCGCGCACCCGGTAATTCACGCCATCGGACACCTCATGGCCGCAGGTCACGGTGAGGCCGGTTTCCTGTTGGATGACGGCTTTGACCTGGAGTTCGTGGGCGGGGTTGACGTGGCTGGCGTAGCCCGTCACGGCGAACGCGGTGACCCCATCCTGCTCGACTAGGCGCCTCACCACGGCCCGCACTTGATCGGGTCGGACGGGGCTGATTTCCTGGCCATCGATCTCCATTTTCGCGTCGAGAATGGCGATCGGTCGGTAGAGAATATCCGGCGGATCGAAGAATCCATACGGCGGCATGATGATCAGACCGGCGGCCTGGCCGCGGCCCTCGACGGTCGCATTCGTGGCGAGCGTGGTGGAAATGGACACCAGGTCGACCTGCATCAGGGAGGACCGATCCAACTGGTCGAGCGCCTGTTCGATGCCGATGGTGAAATCCCATTTCGTGGTCAGCGCTTTCGCTTTCTGGAGCACTTGGTGGCCCTGGAAATCGTAGATCACCACGTCGGTATACGTGCCCCCGGCATCAATCCCCAGACCGAGACGACCGGCCGAGGCACCGGAGCGATCCGCTTGGTCCCCCGTTCCCGGATCGTCAAACACCAGATGCAGGACCCCGCTGCGCCCGGAATTCTCGCTTTCCCAGATCGGCACGGCGGTCAGCGTCTTGTTCAGGGCGTCGAACGCCGTCACGTGATGCGGCGGCACGACCAGTACTTCGTCGGTGGACTGGCGGGCCAGGAGCAGTTTGGTCAGCAATTCGCCCGTGCCGTGCAATTCCTCGTATTTCCGGCCGAAATCACGGGCCATCGACTGCGCGATATCGGCGTTCGCCACCACCAGGCGCGTGCAGTTCTCGCGTCGCTCAAATACCCGATGCGGGCAGAAGGTATCGCACTCCATGCAGGAGGTGCACTTCTCGTAATCGATGGTGGGGAACCATGGGATCTTCTCCCGCGGTACTCCCATAAACGTGGCCTCAGCCATTTTCTTTCACCCCCGTCGCGTGCAACGCCGCCGCAACCTTCTGGATGGCTTCGTCGGTGGTCATGTCCCGAATATCCAGTGGTGTCATGTCGCGCTTCACGTCCGTTCCTTTCTCGGCGAATGCGTCCCGGAACATTTTGTATTGCATGTTGGGAGCGCAGGCTGCGATCACCAGCGGCCGCTTCGCCTTGAGGAAGTCCGCGAGGAACCGGTCTCCGTCCTCCTCGCACAGTTGTGGATGGATCACCCCAAACTCGACCGGCAACTCCACGCGAGCCCGGTTGATAAAGTCCCAGATGTCCATCTTCGAGAAGCCTGGACACTTACCTGTGCACACACACATGAGGAGTCCTGGACGCTGCTCAGCCATTTAGTTGCCTCCTGCTGCCAAAAGCATCTGCATAATCTCTTCAACGGGAGGGATGCGGCCGGCAGCTTTCACCTGCCCGTCAATGACCAGACCCGGGGTCATCAAGATCTGAAACTTCATGATCTCCGTGATCTCGGTGACTTTTTCGACTCGCGCCTCAATCCCGAGTCCCTGAACGGCCTTTTCAACGTTCGCCGTGAGGTCCTTGCATCTGGCGCACCCCGTTCCTAGGATCTGAATGGTGGATATCGCTCTCTTCTTCTTTGAATCGGCGCCGCCTATGGCGGGCTTTGTGGCGCGCACAAATGCGCTCATGATCTTTCCGTCCGCCTGATCGGCGACGGACACTGCTTCCGCTCCGGCGGCGGACAGGAACTCGCGAACGTCCGCGGCACGGAAGACCATGGTCGGCTCAATATCGACGTCAACGAAACCGGCTGCGGCTAGTTCGGATTTGTACTTGGGTTCCTGCATCGCTCCTGCGACGCAGCCCGCCCACAATTCCGGACTGTTCCGAAGGGTGGCGGGAATCTCGCCACACAGCACCACATCCGAAACCGCGAACCGTCCGGCGGGCTTCAAAACACGGAACGCTTCCCTTAATACGCGGCCTTTGTCGATCGAGAGATTGATCACGCAATTCGAGATCACGACATCGATAGAGTTGTCCGGCAGCGGGATGTTTTCAATTTCGCCCTTGAGGAACTCGATGTTCTCCACCCCCGCTTTCATCTGATTTTCGCGGGCCAGCGCGAGCATTTCATCCGTCATGTCGAGGCCGTAGACCTTGCCCCCAGGTCCGACACGCTTGGCGGAGAGGAACACGTCAATGCCTCCGCCCGAGCCAAGGTCAAGCACTGTCTCGCCCGGCTTGAGTTCTGCAAGCGCGGTAGGGTCGCCGCAACCCAAGGATGCAACAATCGCCCCGGTGGGAACGCCTGCTGTGTCGGCCGCGGCATAGATCTCCTGTGACATGCGCGCCGTCTGAGCGATTCCCGAGGGTGCTTTCGGCCCGCAGCAGCACGAACTGCCGCCTTCCAACACGCGCAGGGCAGCCTCACTGTATTTTTGTTTTACTACGTCCTTTATATCCATTCTGGTCCTCCCATATCATGGTTCCTCTCACGCTTCTTCATGGTGAAAAGGTCGTAATCAGTCTTACATCTTCACCGCCATCTCCATCAGGAGCGTCGCAACCGAGAGACCGTAACACGTGTCAAACTCCGAGCACGCGCAGACAGTTCATCCCGTTCGATTACCTCACGTGGCGAGTGTGCCTGGGTGAAAATGACGCCGGACCGCTTCCACCGCCGCAGCCGCAAGTGCAAGCACCGCAATGAACTGGGAAGTAGAAAGCAGATGGCCGAACACGAACCCACGATCTTCGTCACCGCGCAGGAACTCCAATGCAAACCGAGTAACGGCGTAAAGCGTCACATACAGCCAGAAAATTTGCCCGTCGTAGCTCTTCGTCCGATAACGCCACAGAAGGATCCCAAAAATAGTGAACGTCGCGACCGATTCATAAAGCTGCGTCGGGTGTAGAGGGATACCCAAGGGGACCCCGCCGATGTTGTGGCTCAACGGATTCGTAAAAACAACGTCCAGCCAGGAAGTCGTCGGTTTCCCATAATCATCACCGGCGGCAAAGCAACCCAGGCGCCCAATGCTCTGCCCCAGGGCAATTGCCGGGGCATACACATCAAAAACTTTCCCGTATGGCAAATGGTAAATGTGTACGTACCACGCCGCGAAGAAAACAGCCGCGACAAACCCACCGTAAAAGACTCCGCCCGAAAGCAGGGTTGAAACGGAAAAAATCTCGCCAGGGTGCCGATGGTAGTAACTCCAATCCGACACCACCATCAGCACTTTTGCTCCAACCATCCCCACCAGGACAAGCCAGGTGCAGAAATCCAGCAACCGGTTGGGGTCCAAACCCTCCCGCCGACCCAGGCGCATCACCACGTAAACGGCTGCAAGGATTGCCATGACCAGTAGGAAGCCGTAGGTTGGCAGATTGAGCGAACCGATTTTGAAAAGGATTGGATGCACCAACTCTCCTTGCTTTCTACGTCAGTCCTGGGGGCAACTCGTTTCAAGCTTGCCTAAGCCCATGCGCTCGTGAGCCAGTTTGGCTCGAGAGTGGGGAATAGCCTTCGAACGTAGCATCTCCAGTGCTCCGAGCAGCCGTTCCAATAACGTGCCGGGGAACCCCAGGACAGTCTCGCCCGGTGTCAAATCCGTGGCCTCGCGGCAGCCATAGCAACCCAAACTGAAATTCAAGCGCTGCTCAAGATAAGGAATGACCGTTGCATCCACACAAGTCGCCTGAAGAACGGCGGTGTTTCCGACCTGCCGCTCGCCCCCATGGACATTCAAGTCGGCAAGCAGCAGCCACATCAGCACCTCTGCCGGGCCCTCCACCACCACCACGTCCGGAATGCGCGTCGCAAGCCGCAACGGGCACAGCGCGATGCGCGCAATACTGGCATCAGCGAGCTTCGGCATGCCGGCGAACCTGCGCTTGCCCACAGCCTCGTCGGAAACAATCCCGAATCCCACCAGTCCCTTCCCGTTCGCCAGTTGCGGCGGCAGCGGGCGGAAGCCGAACGCCGCGGCCGCGGCGGGGCATGCCAGGCCGTCGGGTTCCAACAAAACCGATTCGCCGTGCCGCGCCTTCATCAGCGCCTGGCAGTACCGGAGACCTCGTACCGCTTCGAACGTGGTAAATACCCCATCGTCCTTGCCGGGAGGCAGCAGAAAGACGGCAACCGGATCGGTTCCGTCCCCGAGAAGATCACGAAGCAAATCACCCTGCTTGGCTGTCTGCGGAATCGTCACGCCACCCGCTGCAGCTTCTATAATCGAAGACACACTTCCTCCATCAAGCCTTGATCTGAACAACTCGATCCGGGCTGAAGACCCGGTTCCGCATGCAGCACTTGGAGTAGAGAAACCGGAGCAACTCCTCCAGAGCCCCCACATTCGCCGAGTACCAGAGGCGGGTGCCATCCCGGCGAACTATCACCAACTTCTGGTTCTTCAGTTTCTTGAGGTGGCATGACAAGTTCGATGCCGTGAAGCCCAACTGCTTCTGGATGTTGCCTACCACCAAGCCGTCCGTATGTGCCAAGAGCAGCAGGCGCATGATGCGGAGACGCGATGCCATGCCCATCGCGGCGAGAACGTTCGCATAACGGGCGATATCGACATTGGGTGATCGCGGCCTCATGTCTTCGATACCTGCGAACACGGATGCTGTCCTGCCAAGGGCCGGTAGGTCCTCGCGAATGACTTCTGGCACTCTTCCTGAGCCTCATGGTCCTGTCGTAGTCCCTCTGCCAGGCGAAGAAGGCCGTTGGCCAAATGCCAGTCCGGCGAGTCTTTCCGCCCTTGACGCTCTATCCAGTCAAGGTTTCCTTGGAACGAGTGAATCGCCACTGCGTAGAAGTCCATCATAGCTACCTCCTCCCTACAGTTCTTTTGACCGCATCCTCTCGGTCGACGGGAGGCTGGCATTGCAGCCAGCATTTTGGCGAACCGGAATCCGAGGTTTCCGGTAATCTTCCTCCTCGATACCCCCTGTTTGCATTCCAGAAACGCGGCTTGCGTCAAGCCTTTTGGGTGCGGCACGTGGCGACTTCGTCGAACACAGCACCGAACCACTTCCGGTTAATCCACAGCGCGGCACTCACCAGCGAAATCAGGACGGGCACCTCGACGAGAGGTCCGATCACGGCCGCAAACGCGGCTCCACTGTTGATTCCGAAAGTCGCGATGGCCACAGCGATCGCCAACTCAAAGTTGTTTGACGCCGCCGTAAAGGAGAGGGTCGTGGCCTCCGGGTACGTCGCGCCGACGCGCGCGCTCATCCAGAACGAAACGAAGAACATCACGACGAAGTAAACGCTCAGGGGAATGGCGACGCGAACGACATCGAAAGGCAACTGCACGATCATGCCGCCCTTAAGCGAGAACATTACGACGATAGTGAACAGCAGAGCGATCAGCGTGATCGGGCTGATCTTCGGAATGAAGCGGGTCTGATACCACTCCTTGTTTTTCACGCGAACGAGCACGAACCTTGTCAGGAAACCGGCGATGAACGGGACGCCGAGGTAAATGAAAACGCTCTCGGCGATTTCGCGCATCGAGATGTTCACCCGCACCGCCGTCATGCCCAACCAGCCCGGGAGCACCGCCAGGAAGAAATACGAATAGACGGAAAAGAACAGAACTTGGAAAATCGAGTTGAACGCCACCAGGCCGGCGGCGTATTCCCGGTCGCCGTGAGCCAGATCGTTCCATACGATCACCATGGCGATACACCGCGCCAGCCCGATCATGATCAGGCCCGTCATGTATTCCGGTTTATCACGGAGAAAAAGCACCGCCAGAGCGAACATCAGAATGGGCCCAATCACCCAGTTCTGAATGAGTGACAGCATGAGCACCTTCCGGTGCGCGAACACGCGGCCCATCTCCTCGTACTTCACTTTGGCGAGCGGCGGATACATCATCAGGATGAGGCCGATGGCGATGGGTATGGAAGTCGTCCCTACATTGAATCGGTTCAGAAAGGGTACGACCCCCGGAAGCAGGTAGCCGGACGCGACGCCCACTGCCATGGCCGTGAAGATCCACAGCGTCAGAAACCGGTCCAGGAAAGAAAGGCGGGAAACTCCTTGTGCATTTGCCATATTCCGTTGTCGGCTGCCGGGAGGGTATCGAGACCCGCCGCAACTGTCCGATCCTCCTTAATGTTCCATCTGGTTCGCCGCAGGTTTGCGCAGCCGGGCGGCGCGAGCGAGTTCACCCAGCCGTTCAGGGCCTACGGGAGCCTCATGTTTCCATGGGATCAGGGCGATTTGCCGCGCATGCTGCGCGCGGACTTCGTTGATGAAGGGGATCTCCTGAATGCCGCGCTCCACCAAAACCGGATCGCGAAATCCGTCGCCGGAAAAGCTCTGGTTAACAATCCAGGCGTACGGCTCGATGCCGGCGCGCCGGAGATCCTCTTGAAGACCCGCGGCTTCATGCACGGGCGTGGCCTCGGCCAGCGTAACAATCAGGACGCGCGTAAACTCGGGATCGCGGAGACGGGGCAACAGGTTTCGGACCGAATCCGGCAGATCGCTCATCGTGCGCGACACGTCGCGGTGATACGCCTCGGCTGCATCCAAGAGAAGCAGCGAATGACCGGTTGGAGCGGTATCGAGCACGACAAATCCCTGTTCGCCGCGCGCCACGGTCTCGGCGAAAGCCCTGAAGACCGCAATCTCTTCGGTGCAGGGAGATCGCAAATCCTCTTCCAGGAGCGCCTTGCCCTGTTCGTCGAGCGCCGAGGCGGCCTTCGCCACCACCTCTTCGGAATAGCGGCGCGTCTCTTCCGCAGGATCGATGCGGCTGACGCTCAGACCGGGAACGGTACCGCCGACGGTAGCGGCCACATGCGCAGCGGGGTCGGTCGTGCTGAGATGGACCTTGTGCCCGCGATGAGCCAGCTCGATGGCAATGGCCGCCGCGACAGTGGTCTTCCCCACTCCCCCCTTGCCCATCGTCATAATCACGCCGCGCCCGCTCTTTTCGATCTGATCGATCAGTTCCGACAACATCGGCGCTTTCACCACCATGTGCCGATTCGGCAATCCCGGCGCTTCACCGCCATGCCCGTCGCCGTTCAATACCGCGCGGAGCCGCGTGACGCCCATTGGCGCAAACGGCAGCAGCGGCACATCGACACGCGGTAACCCGGTCAGACCCGCCGGCATGGCATCCAATGCATCGTGGCCCCTCGATTCCAGCGCCACCGCGGCCGGGTCGCTGCGGTCCCGAGCCATGAATACGCCATTCAGAAAGAGGATTTGGTTGGTCACACCCATCTCGGCCAGCTCGGTCCTGGTGCGGTCTGCCTCCGTGAGGGCCGACTGCTCCGGCCGGCTCACGAGAACGAGTGTCGTCGTATGTGGGTCCGAAAGAGCGCGGAGACTTTCGTCATAGATCGCCTTCTGCGCCTGCAGGCCTGCGAGCGGCCCAAGGCAGGAAGTCCCCGTGGTGTTCGTTTCAATGAAGCCTGTCCATGCCGCGGGCAGCTTCAGCAAACGCAAGGTATGGCCGGTCGGAGCCGTGTCGAAGATCACATGATCGTAGCCCGCGGTCGCGCCAGGATCACCGAGGAGCTTGGTGAACTCGTTGAAGGAAGCGATCTCCACGGTGCATGCTCCTGATAGCTGTTCCTCCATACTGTTAAGAGCCGCTTCCGGCAGAACGCCTCGATACGGCCCGACAACCCGTTCACGGTATGCATGCGCGGCAGCCTCGGGGTTGATGTTCAGCGCACGGAGTCCCTGCGTTCCTCGCACCGCGGTCGGTTCTCCGGAGAGTCGCACTCCGAGCACCTCGTCCAGGTTCGAAGCCGGATCCGTGCTGACCAAAAGTACCTGCTTTCCGCGGCCCGCGAGAGCGATCGCGGTCGAGCATGCCAGTGACGTCTTGCCGACACCGCCTTTGCCCGTGAAAAAAAGGATTCGCGTGGCCTGATCGAGAAATTGCGATGCGAGTATCATTTGCAGCAGCCCCCAGATCCGCCGGACGGTTCAGTTGAACCCGGTGCGCAGCAACTCGACTGCATCACCAGCAGGCCCTTCGACGCCTCGTCCCGCTTTAAGAAGCGGTTTGCCAGCTCAAGGACGGAACGCGCAGGACTCTCCTTCACCGCCTTAGCGGTCTCAACGGCGCGAGCCATGTCCTCAACCGAAACGCCCAGCTCGCGTGCCTTGTCGAAATGGTATTTGAAACAGGGCTCGCAATTCGACGCAATCGAGGCACCGATCGCGACCAACTCGGCCACCGCAGCCGAGTACAGGCTCGGAGCCTCCTCATCCTGGAGGCCCGCCAAGCCCGCAAGCTCTTTTCGTGTCGGATAGGAGCCACGGCTCACGATGGCACCATTCACCAGGATGAGAGGGAGGCAATCGTTGCCATACTTGGCGAGCGCGGCCTTGACCGTCTCACTCGCGGCGTAAGCCTGCGGCTGCTGAGCTAGGTTGTACCGCTCAACCTGGACACCCTGGCCCGCGAGCCATTGGAAATCCGCGGCAAACTGCACGAGTGCCGGATCCACACTGGGACCGCAGATGCCGGTAGAGCAGCACATCGGTGGGTCGAAAATTTCGACTTTTTTGACCATTCCGTTATCTCCTTATCCTCTTTCAATGATGTCTTGGCGTGCACCCACAGGGCTGCAAATCGCCACGTCGTACTCCCGTCACAGCGCTCCAGGAACCCTTTCGTTGGAGGTCTCACTCACCGGGTTACTGGGGGGAATAGCGCAGGCGCCTCTTGCGAGGGAATCCCTTAATTGCTTCACATCACTCTCGAAGGGTTCCACTCCACTGAACGCTCCGCAAAGAAACTCATACAGGTTTCGCAGTACCGGTGCTTCCTCTTCCACAAGCCGATAAAACACCCGTAGCCCATCACGCCGGTCCGCAACCAGACCAGCGTGCTTTAGGTAGTTCAAGTGTCGAGACGCGCTGGGTTGCGTCAAGTTCAGGATTCGCTGGATGTCACACACGCAGAGCTCGCCTTGCAGGAGAAGATTTACAATTCGCAGGCGGCTCGCCTCTGCCAGTCCTTTGAAGTAGTTCTCAAGGTGTCGCATGGTTTTCCTCACTGTATTCGTGTATGAGCATATACAATGCCAAACATAACAAACAGAAGGTCCACTTATTGGCCAGAATTCGGTCGTTTCGTCTATGTCGGGGTGTTGCATGAGGAATTTCCCCCTATACTCGCACACAGTGAGAAACGGCATTTTGTCTTTCTAATTTGCCCGAAGGGACAATCTGTGCTATATTTGCCTGGGCGAATATGACACAAGATGGCTAAGTCACAAATCAACCTGATTTTCAGGGCATTCTCGGACCGGACCAGGCTGAGAATCCTGTGCCTTCTAACGCACGAGGAGATGTGTGTTGGAGACTTGGTGAAGGTGCTGCAGGTTCCTCAACCGACCGCTTCGCGCCACTTGAGTTATTTGAGGAGAGCGGGATTGGTGGAAACACGAAAGAACGGGCTTTGGGTTCACTATCGGCTGGCTCATGCCCAGAACGCCTTTCATCGCAACATCCTGAAGTGCTTGGGCAGTTGTTTTCACGATGTTCCTGAGATTGCTGATGATGTAAAGCGTGCGGGGCTAGTGCGAAAATCCGGCGGCTGTTGTCCCGTGTAGTGTTTTTTTCGGCTCCTATATTCGCTTATGCGAATGCAATGGTCTGGCATTGACGGTGAGAAGTCGCGGCAATCCATGGCAATGGTTCGCCTGGCGCTCGGCTTACTCCAGCTGGCTGGAGCAGCGTTCTCCTTAGCCCTGCTTATTTGGACGGGGATCAATCGGCTCTCCATGTTGTCGGCATTGATTACATGTCTTTTGACCTCTTTAAGTGTTTGGCTTTTCGGAAGCAGATCAACAAGTTTTCTTGCTTCCCGGAGAAAAGAGAGGAACCCGTTATGAGGAAGACACGCGTTCTATTTCTGTGCACCGCGAACTCGTGCCGAAGCCAGATGGCGGAAGGCTTTCTCCGCCACATGGCAGGGGACCGTTTCGAGGTCACGAGTGCTGGAACCACGCCCACAGAGCTTAATCCAGACGCTGTGCGCGTGATGCATGAGGTGGGAATTGACATTTCCGGCCAATGGGCAAAGGACTCCGCAGAGTACTTCCGCGAGAGGTTTCAATTTGTGATTACTGTATGTAAGAAAGCGAAGGAAAGATGCCCGATATTCCCAGGCGCCATCTGGCGTCTCGACTGGGATATCGAAGACCCTGCCGCTGCGGAAGGGGACGAGGCGGAACGCGTGGCCGTCTTTCGCCGGGTGCGGGATGAGATTGAAGGCCACGTGCGGGAACTAATCGCCAAGGAATCCTGATGGCCTGGCGGATGGTCGTTTACGCGGCAAACCGTTCGTGAATACGACTAAGGGGCGACTGATTGTTCAGTAGACTACCTCACCACAGAGGAGATGATATGAAGACACACCAATTCTGCGTCGCGGCCCTGATGATCATCCTGGGCGTCACGTGTGCGGGAGTTGTTTCATGCTCGAAAAGTTCGAATCCAGCAGCAGAAAAGGGCGGGGGTGGACTCTCGCTTAATGGTGCCGGCGCTACGTTTCCATATCCCATCTATTCCAAGTGGACGGATGAGTACCACAAGTCTCACCCAGACGTTGCCATCAACTATCAGTCAATTGGCTCCGGCGGTGGTATCCGGCAGGTCCTCGCCGGGACAGTGGACTTTGGCGCAAGCGACGGGCCTATGAATGACGAGCAGATTAAAGAGTTCCAGCAGCAACGTGGGTGCGATATCTTGCACTTTCCGACCGTCCTCGGAGCAGATGTTCCCTCCTACAACCTTCCTGGAGTGCAGGCGGAACTCAACTTCACCCCGGAAGCCTTGGCGGGGATATTTTTAGGGACAATCAAGAAATGGAACGATCCTCTTATCACGAAGGCGAACCCGGGAATAAACCTTCCGGCTGACAACATCATTGTGGTTCATCGCTCAGATGGGAGTGGCACGACCTACGTTTGGACGGATTACCTCTCGAAAATCAGTGACGACTGGCGAACCAAGGTTGGTAAGGGAACATCGGTCAATTGGCCCGTCGGTTTGGGAGGGAAGGGAAATGAAGGCGTGTCTGGACTGATCAGTCAGATGCCAGATTCCATCGGATACATTGAGTTGATTTACGCCGTTCAAAACCATTTGGGTTATGGCCGCGTGCGGAATTCCTCTGGAAACTTTATTAAAGCCGATTTGAACAGTGTGACAGCGGCTGCCGCCGAAGCTGCTCAGTCCATGCCTGACGACTTTAGGGTCTCGATAACGAATGCACCAGGAAAAGATGCCTATCCGGTCTCCAGCTTCACTTGGTTGCTGGTTCCCAGCAGAATCCCGGACCCGCAGAAAAAGAAGGCCATTGTCGACTTCCTAAGCTGGATGCTTGCAGACGGCCAGAACCTTGTGGAGGCTCTCGCCTATGCGCGCCTGCCCCAGCAAGTCGTCGTGAAGGAAACCCAAGCCATTTTGCGGGTGCAGTAGAAATGAGACCTTCAACAATTAGCTGTCGGGGCATGTTGTTATGGGCAGCGTTGGTGGCACTGTGCAGCATGCTCCCATCATGCCGCAGCCGACAGGATCAGGGGGATTTCTTGAAGGTTGAAACCGACCGCATCAGGGACCTCACTATTCCGAGTGGCTCCTATCCGGCGAATGACCCGGATAAGCCCATAATTCCAGGTGGCGCCACTGCCGCATGGGAATTTGACACCGCCATGAGTTCTGAGGCCTATGCTCACTGGGTATCATCCCGCCTTGAACCGGCTTTGAGACTCCAGGCCGAATCGCAAGACAAGCTTCTCTTTTCCGGGTATCTAAATGGTGACGCGGAAACGATTCGTATTGAAATCAGTTCACACTCTGGAAGAGAACACGTCCGAGTGACGGTAGATTTGTACCCCGATTAAGGGAGGGTCCGCATTGGGTGGGGGGGGGCGGAATGCCGGCAGACGCCAAGTCAAAGCTCTGCGCCTCGCCGGAGTTCCAGCTTGGGGTGGGATTTTAAGCAGTGCTGGACGAATTTTCGGCACTCAACCATTTTTGTGGCATACGGAGCAGATTATGCGCACTAAGACGGTGCATTCGATGATTGTCAGTCTGATGACTACCGTGATGATAGGCTTGCTTTGCGCTCTCCTGACGGGTTGTTCTTCTTCGGGTCGCAGAACCCCAGAGAACAAGGTTCCCGTTGGCGCAGTCGCTTTAGCCGGTGCTGGCTCCACTTTTGATTCAATTCTGTTCAAGAGTTGGTTTACAAGCTTTCAACATGAGAATCCAAACACCTACATCACCTACGACGTGGTTGGGAGCGGCGAAGGAGTCCGGCGTTTCATCGGAAAGAACGTCAAGGACGTGACCTGACCGGGATTTTGTACC
>PMYF01000222.1 GCA_003171295.1 Acidobacteriota bacterium
CCCGATAAGTATGCCCAGGAGCAATCCGTACTTCTTGGCGTTGGTCATGGTCAACTGGCGTACGTCCCGGTGTCGCGGACCGTCAGTTTGCCGGTCACGACCGAGTAGCACTTGAGCATGGGCGAGTTGCCTTTGATCTCGAATCCCTCGAAGTTGTAGGCCTGCCCCTGGCGCAGCCGCTTGGCGTTGTCGCGGTTGTCGCCGAAGATCACGTAGCCCGTAACGCCGTCTTCGAGCTTCACCCATACGCTTCGGTACGGGCCGTGATCGCGATCGTTGCGCTCTTCGCTGACGGCCATGACGAGTACCTGACACCAGAAGTCGACGACTTGGGTCATCTTCTCCTTCTTCTTGCCGTCGCCAACCAGAAATTCCTTGTTACGTTTGAGGCGCCGGCCCGTCAGGTTGACCTGCATGGGCATGCGCACAACTATAGCTGCCATTGTGTTTCTCTGCCTTTCTTTGAGATTGTCGAGATGGAAATGCGGGCTAGCCGCGCCCGCGCGGGCCTACTGTAATGCCGAGGTTCGGATCGCGCACCAGTCTCCCCGTCAGGCTTCCCCGCGGAAAAACATGACGGTCGGCGGGCCATGGAGCGGGCGAAACCCAAGGCTCGGCCCGCTCCTTATGCTGGCCCCGCTGGGGGCGCTTGACCCGATCAAGCCACCCGGCACGGTATGGGAAGGGGCTTGCGCCCACACATCAGCTAAAGACCAGCCCTATTACGGGGCGGCTAATCGCGCTGAAGAATCCCGCCGCACGGGCGAGCGGATCTGGCCGGGCCAAGAGACCCGGCTGGTTTCATCGATTGCGTAGCGCTGTCTTCTCAAAACGGCCGCCGCTGTTTAGGCGCGTTGGTTCGCGCCCGCGAGAATGCTGCCGTGGTCGGTCACTACGCCAGTGCTCGCAGCCCCGCGGGCGGGCCGCGCGAACAGGCGTTGTCGAGAGGCTCTAGCATTGCTGGAGGGCCTCCGCGCCGGAAGGACCTGTCTACCCAGGGACGGCAGGTTCTGAGCCCGGACCAAGGCTTCGAAGGGCCTTGCGTCGACCAGGCGAAAATCGTGCCCGTCGACGGCGTAGTACCTGCGCTGGCCGTATGGATTGAGCCAGACGCAGATCACGTCGCCGACGGAGAGCGAGCGCGGCAGCAGGGGCAAGCCCTGCTCGTTGCCGAACTCGAAGATCATGTCGAAAGTTTCGCGCGTGTGCGCGGCTGTGTCGATACGCAGGCGCGACCTGGGATACTGGATCACCCCGCCCGCCAGCCGCATGGGATCGCCGTCGCGGTAGGCCTCGCCGGGGCGCGCCCGGTAGTAGAGTTGGAAATCGATGGGTTGATCGCCCTGCGTGAGCATGTTAGCTTTCCTTTCGTTTCAATGGCGGCCGAACGGGCGTCGGCTCCCATAGCTTGGACTTCTTGCGTTGCGGTGTCACTGCTGCTTTCCTCCTATCGGCAAACAGCCGTGCGGTTGAGAGTGCGAAGGCGGGTTTTGTCGCAGAAAAATGCTGCTGGAGAAAACGGGAGGGATAGAGGAAAAAACCCGCCAGCGCGTTCAGGACCGCAAAACTGTTCACATTACGTGGACACTGGCGGAGTTGAACAAGCACCTATGCGCTTGCCGCTTGGCGCGCGAGGAAGGCTTCCCGATTGGGGGCCATCCGCGGCGCGAAGAACTCCGGCCAGGTTGCGGTTAACAGAGCTTCGACCTCAGCCAGGGGCCGGGAACCATCGCGGTCCCGGCGCAGGATCTCCGCCTCGACCAGATCCACGGGCATGGCAGCCGCGAGGTTTATGTCGAGGTAAGCATGGTTGAGCCGGTTGGGAAACTCGCCATCGCAGATCGCGTTGGCGATGGCGTGAGTGGCGAGGGCCAGCTCATGTGCTGTGCGCATAAGAATAAATGCGGAATTCTTTTTGATGCTCGGGCTGGTGCGTACAAAGGACTTAGCCGGGCCGGAAGGCCCTCAGTCCAGGAAAGTCAGGCGGAAATCTTCTTCGGTACCCTAGACAGGATTACCAATTGATAATAAGATGCCATTAGCTGCTCCGAGAGGAGCGGCCGGTCGGCTAACATCTGCCACTCGTCATGTGAACCGGATTCGAAAGATCATCCGGAACGCCTGGGGAAATCATCCCCAGGAGACCCTGTTCGAGGCTTCCACATCTGCGTTGAGATCATACGCAGGAGGCTGGGGCAAAGGGGTGCGGGGCGTCGCCTAAAGCGCAAGCCATGGCGCCGTAGCGGGGCGTCGAGACCGTCAGGCCGTGTGACCGGGTATAATCCTGCCGAAGTTTCCAGGCTGAGATCAAGAACCTCCTGGGTGCTGTCACATAACCAAATCGATGCCTAAAGAGAGGGCTCCGACGAGCCTAGATCGTCATCACGCCGCACGGGATCAAAACTCAGTGGCCGGCCCCTGGACGGGGCGGCGAACGGCGGATGTGGTGCCGAACCAATCGTTGGGTGTCGACAGCGACGGTGGCTCCATACCGCGAACGTTGTGACGCAGGGTGGCAGGCTAATTGCCACCGGTGTCTCCGCTCAGGTTCACCACCCGTGACCAAACCCGTCGCGACCGTTACCTTCCAAGCTCGACGAGTGCAATCTCACGCCGCACCAGAGCAGTAAGATACAGCGGCCTGGAGCGACAGCGGAAAGGCCGCGGTGGCAAAGAACGCAGCACAGGTCAAGATGCGGCGAAACGCGGAAAGCAGCAAAAAGCTTGGCCAGGATGCATGACAAGCACCGGCAAGTTGCGATCTCGTATGCAGAAAGCATCACAAAGCAGCGCTTTCGGTAAACGAAGCCGCACGCAGGACTTGGAACCTGCTCCGGCAGATGCCGGGGACTTGACGGGCTATGCAGCCCGCCCCTCGTTAGGACAACTGCCTCTTGATGCAGTTGGCGATATACGTACGATGGAATCGCCGGCTCAAGTACCAGCACATGAACACAAATGCTACGAGGCCAGCAAAAATCCGGCCTAATGTCAACGTCGTCAGCACAGATCCTCCTTTCCTTCTTTCAGAATTTACCGGCCCCGGCGCCGGCGAAACAAACGGGTGATACGGAAACATACCAAAGTGCAGCCCATAAAGGGCCACCAGAGCCAGACGCCTTCACCCTTGTCGAAAAGCGTCCAATGAAACCAGGCGCAATCGATGGTCACTCCCCATCCCAGTCAGGGTGGTCCTCGAGCTCCCGTTGCAAGATCCCGTAGGAACCATCGTTCAGGTAGAGGCACTCTTCCATGCGCTCCCGTATGGCAGCGACACTTCGCACTGGCTTCGCTTGCACCGGCACAGATCGTATGGAGTC
>PMYF01000161.1:0-944 GCA_003171295.1 Acidobacteriota bacterium
ACGCTCCAGAAAGCGCTATATGTAGGGTTCTCGCAAATCGGCAGACCCCTACAGGTAGTGTGTCTTGGCTGGTCCTAATTTCCGATCCCAGAAGCGCGCCTCGCAGGGTAGGCCGGGCCAACCGGAGAATGGAATCCGGGCTGTGCGCACCAAACCAGCAACATGCGACCTATAACCGTTGCGAATCTCCGGTTTCTTGATTAGAAAAGCCAGCGGAGGCCAATGCAAAATAGCCCGCAGCTTAGCGATCCGAGGCCAAGAACAAGAGCGCCAAGCAGACGTTTCTGAGGAAGCTCGAACCACATATACACGCTGCTTAGAACCATGAAGATTAAGCCGGCGGCAACGGCATCCATCGAAAAGGCCCATAAAGAAGTCAGCACCCAGTCACGGCGGTTGCGAGCATCATCCATTTGAACGCCGGTGAACGTGTGCAGCACTTTGATCACTCCCCACAGGTTCACATCACATTGCCGCACGGTAACGCGCTTCCGCGTCAAATCGGCTTTGATGAAAAAGAAATGGCCCGGGCGCCTGACTTGAAAGTCAAACGGACCGGCGTCCGTCCTGGTTGTGGTCCACAAGATCTCACCTTTGATGCCAAGTTGCCTCATAATCTCGCGCGCCTGCCCGAGGTCACCTTTCACCAGCGGCCCGGGAGCGGTAATCTCCCGGTCGTAATTCGTCTCCTGGCGGTTGTTCCAGGATTCCGCAAAGCTCCAGGTCGGATGGTTCAGGAGCAGGCCGCTGAGGGCAAACAGCCAAATGAAGAAGAGCAGAAACAATCCCGAGTAGAAATGCAGCTTGCGATTCCAGCGCGCGAATCCGGCCCGGAACCGCGGGACATTCGGCGATTTGCCTGGGCCGGTTGGTTCAGTGGCTGAGGGCATACGCCATTCCGAAAAACGATAACGCCCCCGCGAAAAGCAGGATCAATCCCACCG
>PMYF01000161.1:1016-6368 GCA_003171295.1 Acidobacteriota bacterium
GTTACGGGTATGATCAGCTTCTCCTCTTTGACCATGTGCTGAACGAATCCGACCTCACCGCGGACACCCGCCTTTTCAAGAGTCGGCTTAAGCGCATCGATGAGCGGTCGTCCCGAAAGCCTCTGCCAGTCTGCTGGAAGTGGCAAGGCCGATACCACGCGTGTGGTGGAAGTTTCTGAAGCGAACCTCGGCCGCCAGGAGTGGACTACAAAAAACACGCTGACGGCAAAGACGAGCACGAATGGGCTGATGAAAAGCCCAAGGTACAGGTGAAGATCTCGAATGAGTCGGTAAAATTGCCCTCTCATTCGGCGACGGCCCTCTCAGAATTTGAAGACCTCGCAAAGTCGTCGCTATGGAAAGATCTCCCCTGATAACGGCGTTGAATGTCAACGAGGTTCATAGTCGTAGGTTACAGCGACGCCCGAAGGGACCTACGAGTTCAACATCCAGGAGTCCGGAGGAACCTCTGCTTCCGTCGTATCCATCGTCTCCAGGCATACCTGCTCGCCCCAAACGCTATTTGCTCAAATCCAAGTAGTACAGTTCTTTGGCTTCGACCTTCATGCCGGGATTATGCCCCTGAATTGCAAAGTGCCCGGTTTTGTACTCGGCATCATCATACGTCATCACCAGCTTGCCGTTAATCCAGAACTGCATGTGATCGCCCACTGCTCTGATGCGGTAACTAAACCATTCCCCGTCCTTGGTAAGCAGTTCCGTGGCCTTGCCCGTCGGCTTGCCCGGCTTCCAGAGCCATCCGGTATAGCCATCTCCGTGGTTGCAAATCTGGGCCTCGTAGCCAAAAGGGAACCCATTTACATCGTCGGCGGGTGGGTCGGCGCGAAAATAAAACCCGCTGTTGGGCGTCGCTCCCTGATTGGTGACGCGAAACATGCCCTTCGCCTCAAAATCCGAACCGGTGGCATCCGTGTAGATGTGCCCCATTCCACCAAGGCCCACCAGAACCCCATCCTGCACCGACCAGGTTGCTTTGCCGCGAATCGTCCAGCCACTCAGATCTTTGCCGTTAAACAGGGAGATCCATTTCGCTTCGGCGCCGGTGCCGGACGCACAGCCGAACATCACCGCGCTGACGAATACTGCAATCGTTCTTTTGATCATAATCACTTGCTCCTAGGTTTCACGAGCGGTCAAGCAATTGAAAGCAATAATTGCGTGCAGCGGCGGCAGGGGCGGGTCAATTACATCCCGGGGGCTTTTGTAATGCAGCACGCCGGCCGAACCAATTGGTTCGGTCTTGGTGGATGCCACAGACTTCACTTGACCGGCTCAATACACCTTGGATCGTCAGATCTTTGATGCGGCCATTCTTCGTGTGCGGGCAGGCCCCATCATCTACTACGATTTCGTCTTGAGCTATGGGTCATATAGTGCGGCGGGATCCTCTGCAATGAGTTCCGTATACCCACATTCGCCACAGATGTTGGAATTCATCCTGGCGTAACCCAAACAAACATGACCCCGGGGACACGCCCTAAACCCAGCCGCTGCATGGATTCTGCCAGGAGTTCCCTTGTTGGGCCCGAAGATGTGGCTGGAGTAAGGTCCTGGCAGGGTTTGGTTTGATGGTTGGTTTCATGGTTGGTGTTTGAAGCGGTTCAGGAGACTGAGCCGCTCTGTGATTACGCGAAACAGCCATTCCCGACCTGGAATCAATCGTCTCACCCGAGGTCAATTCCAAGGTTTTGCCTAGTTGGTTTTGCCATTCGGCAGAGTGATGGTGGTTGCATCGGGCTGTGAATTGTAGAACTACCGCAGCCAGAGAGCAGCCACGCCCGGCTGCGAGAAGCGACTCGATAACGGGCCGCTCTTTGTTTGGGCGGGAAACCCTCGCCAACCTTCAGCGGCCTCAAGGTGGAATCTGTCCAGTCAAGGCAAGTCAATGCTTCAGGAAAAACCAACGGACTGCTCCCACAATCGCTGCAAAGCCAATCAAACCAAAAACCAACCTGAGAATGGCGTGGCCGAGTTTTATGGCGAGGAAAAGCGCAACCACACCAACCACGGCAATTATCAGCATCGGGTTGCTGGCCTTGAACAGTTCGACGATGTCCATCTTCGTATTCTCCTGGATTTGCCTTGGCTAACGCTTCTTCTTCTCTTTCGACGGAGGAGGACTCTCTTCCTGATTCTCCTTCGCCGTCGCCATCATTTCTTGCATCCCTTCCTTGATCTCGTTGACCTGGGGGTGCACTTCCTTGATGAGGTCATGCTCAATCTTGGACAGCTTTTCAATTCGTTTGCCCTGTTCACCAAGCTTTTCCAAGAGATCATTCTGTTTGGCTGAAATCCGATACATCCACCAAAAACAAATAGCCCAACAAACGGTGCCGACCAAAGTCATCCAGAAGGCGATGGGATTCCTGTCCATAACCAGTCACCATACGCCTGAGAGTTTGCCCAAGCAAACAGCCCGCTTCAGGTAATTAAAGTGTGGGCTGCCCCGAACACGTAGTGCCGGAATCGCGGGAGACATCTGCGCTACATCTCCCTCACCACCACATCATTCAGGAACATTGAGATCCACTCCCCGGCCTCAATCCGATCCTCTTTCGATCCCCCCCCTTTAATACGAGTTTTCCATCCAGAGACTAGATTAAATGTGCCTCACCCCACGAAGCCGTGACCTCCGCATCGTCTTTGAATGGCGGAAAGTACTGCGATTTCCTTATCATAATTCCTCGATTCAAGCCCGGGTGGTCACTTCGTCTCGCCCTCTCAACACCTCAATTGCAGCAAACCGGGGCTTGAGCGCCCAACGATGAGTGTAGATCCTCGACTGTAAACCCTCCAATTCTTTCAACGCCTGATCTGGTTCGCCCAGTTTCAGCCAATATTCCGCCGCTTTGATCTGGAGTGAATCTTGGCTGGCGAGGTTTCTTCCCTTCAGAGATTGAGCGATCCCAGGAACGGATTGATCGTTTGGTGCCAGGATTTCGACCGCAGGCATGAAGTGTTTTATTTTCATGCGCGGGATTATGAAGGGGAGGGTTGGACTTCTGCAGGGTAACCCTAAAATAAGTTGTGGGGAGTGGTGGAGGGAGCTTAGGCCAGCGATACTGCATTTGAACTGGAAAAGCTTCACCGACTTGAGCAGAATCGCATCTATATGGAAACATCAAACCCGTTGCTTAAACGCGAAAGTGCATTCTCTGGAGCCTGGGATCGCACTGAACCCATGACTTTGCAGGGGGTGGTCAACAAAACCGGCATCTTGTTATTGCTCTGCATGGGGGCCGCTGCGTTCGCCTGGACCCATCCCGCGCTGCGAGGTCCGCTGCTGCTGGCCGGCTTAATCGGAGGGTTCATCGCCTGCATGGTGGGCATCTTCAAACCAGCCACCTCACCCATTGCCGCTCCGATTTATGCCGTTTTGGAAGGATTGTGCCTGGGAGCCATTTCGCAGGTTATCGAACTGCACTACCCCGGCATTGTCGTCAACGCCATGATGCTCACGTTCGGCGTGTTGGGGATTATGCTCGCGCTGTACACGACTCGAACCATTCGCGTGACCAGCGGATTGGTCAAAGGTGTGGCTGCGGCAACCGGCGCCGTCGTGCTCGTTTACGTGGTGGACATCGGGCTGAGTTTTTTCGGCATTCGGATGCCCCTTCTCCACGAGTCAGGGCCGCTTGGAATTGGGATCAGCCTGGTGATCGTTGGCATTGCAGCGTTCAACCTGCTGATAGACTTTGCCGTGGTTGAGGATGGGGTTTCTAGCGGTTCGCCACGTTACATGGAGTGGTATTGCGGCATGGCCCTGTTGATCACCCTGGTGTGGCTATACCTCGAACTGCTCCGGCTGCTCTCAAAACTCCGGGGCAAGAATTAGTGGGCTGAACTCCTTGAACCGCAAGCCATGCTTTCACTCACCAGTACGCAGGTCCGAAATCTAAAAGCCCAGGCCCAAAGGCTCAAGGCCACGCTGAAGGTGGGGAAGGAAGGTCTGAGCCCACAATTCCTCGCCGCCCTGGATGACACGCTGAAACACCGTGAACTCGTTAAGGTGAAATTCGACGAATTCAAAGAGCAGAAGAAGGAACTCGCTCCACAGCTTGCCGAAAAGAGCCGCAGCCATTTGGTCACCCGGGTTGGCAATGTGGTGGTGCTTTACCGTCCAAAGACCGTTGAGGAAGAGCAGCCGGAATCGTGATCACCATCGCAGCCTGATTGCCTGTTCCTGGATCTCGGACGATAGGAACGAAGCAGCCATCGAGCGCAGAATCTCGGCGTAGGTGGACGAGTTGCACCTGGAACATCTGGTGTATGGGAGCCGGCGCTTGAGGGCGCTGTTGCGACGGGAAGGCCGGGAGGTCAACCGCAAGCGGGTGGTCCGGCTGTTGCAGTTGATGGGGGTGGAGGCGGTGTATCCCAAGCGGCCATTGAGCCAGCCGGCGGGGGGACATCGGATTTATCCCTATCTCTTGGAAGGGCTGGAAATCAGCGGTCCGGACCAGGTTTGGTGCAGCGACATCACAGATGTGCCGATGGCCTATGGGTTCATGTATTTGGTGGCGGTGATGGATTTACTATGCCAGATTCCACATCCGGGGCAAGCTGAGCTGGAAGATATAGGCCCGTGACGGCTTTTGACTTTGGGGCAGGAGATGGGCATACTGCACCGGATGGAACGGACCGAAGCGGAGTTGATTGCCGCGGTGCTGAAAGGCGATGCGGCCAGCTTCGAACCGTTGGTGGAGAAGTATTCACCCCGCATTTTTGCCACGGTGCGGCGCTATGCGCGCCGCGAGAGCGAGGTGGAGGACATCGCTCAGGACATATGGCTCAAGGCATTCGAGAGGCTGAACAGCTTTCGCAGCGAGGCGCCTTTCGAGCACTGGCTCATGCGCCTGGCCGTCCGCACCTGTTATGATGCCTTGCGAGCCCACCACCGCAACCGGGAGACGACTTTCACCGAGCTGACAGAGCCAGAAGCGGACTGGCTGGACCGGTTCGTCAACCAGCCGGATACCGCCAAGGAGGACGCTGAGGCCGCACGCCAATTGATCGCCCGCGTGCTGGAGCAGCTTTCCCCATCCGCCCGGCTGGTCATCACCTTGCAGGAGATCGAACAACGGTCAGTGAAGGAAGTCGCCGCGCTCACCGGCTGGTCGGTGCCGCTGGTCAAGGTGCGGGCCTTCCGGGCCCGAGCTGAGATGCGCAAGATCCTGGCGAAGATCGCCAAAGAGAAGTATCTGTAACCGCGAGCCCAGACCGGGCGTCTGAAATTGTGCAGGCTGTATGAATCTTGCTAAACTGGAACAAAAACTGGTAGCCGCCGCCCGGGCAAACCCGCCGAGCGACTGGGTGCCTTATGCCTTTGAGAAA
>PMYF01000799.1:0-1033 GCA_003171295.1 Acidobacteriota bacterium
CAAACGATGTGACCCCCTCACCCGACCTGCTCCGGCTGGTGAAAGCGCCGACAGCGGGCCACGTACTCCCGCGAGGGGAGAGGGCTGGGGACTTGGGTTGTGAGGGGAGATGGTTGGGGTATTCAAGAAATTGTCACCCCTCAGAGAGGGCGGAAGACCTCTATGACCGCTGGAGGTTAATCTCGATTCGACAACCAAAATGCTCCGCCGACGTGAGACAATTCCCCTGGCGGCGTGATGCCTCGAGAGCCGCCTGACCAATTCTCCTGCGGAGTGTCAGCGATGGACCATCGACTAAAGATCGTGCTCATGCTCGCCCTCGCCGCCAGTGTTGCCCTTTATGTGAGGCGGGCGCCGCGCGGCCAAAACGCGCCGGATCTCGGCGAGGTCTTCCAGAAACTCGACGTCATGATTCCCATGCGTGACGGCGTGCACCTGCACACGGAAATCTACGCGCCCAAGAACGCTCCGCAGCCGTTGCCGTTCATTTTCGAGCGCACGCCCTACGGGGTGGCGGACGACGAGAAAGGAATCACCACCAAGTTCAAGAACTACGGCGAGCTGGTTTCGGAAGGTTACATCTTCGTCTTCCAGGATATTCGCGGGCGTTACAAATCCGAAGGCCAGTTCGTGATGCTGCGCCGGCCCCGCGACCCGCACGACCCGCAAGCCATCGACGAGGGCACCGACACCTACGACACCATCGACTGGCTGCTCAAGAACGTTCCGAACCACAACGGACGCGTGGGCGTGCTGGGAATTTCCTACGGCGGCTGGCTGACGGCCATGGCGATGATCGAGCCGCACCCGGCGCTCAAGGCCGTCTCCGAACAGGCGTCGCCAGCGGACATGTATCTGGGTGATGATTTCCACCACAACGGCGCCTTCCGCCTGAGTTACGGGTTCGAGTACGCCGCCATGATGGAAACGGGCAAGACCAGCTTCCATTTCCAATTCGACCGCTACGACACCTTCGATTGGTACCGCGCGCTGGGGCCGCTCGGGAATGTCAACGAGCAATTCCTGCACGGCC
>PMYF01000799.1:1039-3598 GCA_003171295.1 Acidobacteriota bacterium
CAGAAGATTTACGAAACGCTGGAGAAGCAGGATTCCCGGCACTGGAACTATTTCGTGGCCGGGCCGTGGAATCACGGCGGCTGGGCGGGCGGCGCCGGGAGCGCGCTGGGCAGAATCCAATTCGGCAGCGAGACCAGCAAGTATTTTCGCGAGAAAATTCAAGCTGCATGGTTCGCCTATTGGCTGAAGGACAAAGGCCAACTGCCCTTCACGGAAGCCATGACTTTCCAGACCGGAACCAACCAGTGGCAAACCTACGACGAGTGGCCGCCCCGGCGGAACATCCAGCCGCGCCGGCTTTACTTTCAGGCCGGCGGGCGGCTTTCCTTCGATGCGCCCCGGGACGCGACGGCGCAGGCCTTCGACCGCTACCTTTCTGACCCCTCGAATCCCGTGCCTTACCGGCATCGGCCGGTCGAGCCTACCTATCCCGGGGGCGGCTGGCCTACCTGGCTGGTGGAGGACCAGCGCTTCGTCGAGGGGCGCCCGGATGTGCTGAGCTGGGAAACCGCCCCGCTCGCGAGCGACCTGACCGTTACGGGCGATATCGTGGCGCACCTGTTCGCTTCGACCACCGGAACGGATAGCGATTGGGTGGTCAAGCTGATCGATGTCTATCCAGAGGAGTACCCGGCCGAGTCAACCATGGGCGGGTATGAATTGATGATCGCCGACGAGGTCCTGCGCGGCCGCTTCCGCCAGAGCTTCGAAAAGCCACAGCCCATTGCACCCGGCCAGGTGGCAGAGTATGTGATCGACCTCCACACCAACGACCATTGCTTCCTGCGCGGGCACCGCGTTATGGTCCAGGTGCAGAGTACATGGTTCCCTCTGATCGACCGCAACCCCCAGAAATTCGTGCCCAACATCTTCAGGGCCACGGAATCCGACTACCAGGTGGCTACGCAGCAGGTGTACCGCTCGCGGGAATTCCCTTCTGCGATCGAGTTGCCTGTCAAGGTGCAGTGAGGCGGAGGAAGGCCGGGGCACGAAACCCCGGGAAGGCAAAGGTCAATTGGCGGCGCTTGGACACATTCGGGATGGCCTCCTCAACGCACCCCTGCAGGAGGAGCGCTGCCGGGCCCTACAACGTTTTCCCCGCCACGGGGAGGGCGCTTTTCTCCCCCCCCAGCGCCTTGTGCCGCTCCGCATTGAGCAGGGCGCTGAGCAGCACATCGAGCGAGTCCAGCAGGCGCGCGTCGGCCGTCTGAATCAAATAGTTGGCCATGCGCAGCAACTGCACCTGGCGTGGGCTGTATTGCTCCGCATGGGGATCCGCGGGCTTACCCCGGCCGGAGCGCAGCATGTTCGCGATGCAACGTCCCGACGTGGTAATGGCGCAACGCAGCGTCCCCAATTCGGCGGGGCGTTCTTGGAAAAGGTCACTCATGGGAACGCCCAGGGCCGCCGCAATCTTGCGCAAGGTGTGCGGGCGCGGCTCCAGGTGGCGGTTCTCAATCCGTGAAAGATAGGAACCGGCCAGCCCGGTACGCTCGCCCAGATCCCGTTGGGTCATATCCATCTGGTTCCGAAGCTGGATAATTCGGGTTCCAATGCTCATGAAGGAGTCTCCCTTTGACCAACCAGGTTGAATCTTAACACAAATGTAATAATAGTGCTCAGAAGACCCCAACTCCCTTGACACTGCTGTAAAGTAGCGTATCTTGAGATAGGGACCAAGCAACAGGCGGAACGGTTCTCAGGCCATAAGGTAAAGTTGAGCCGGAATCCTGCTGGTCCGGCCGCCTTCGCCAGGCGGGTGACAGCGCGGCTCACAAGAGAAGGCCGCTTGCAGTGGCCAAGTCGACGCTCCAGGGAGTGAGTGCAGCGGGCAAGAGGTCGAATCAGGCGCCCCGTGTTAGGCCAATGAGGGCGGCGCCAGACCCCAAGAGAGCCCAGCTCCTGGCGGCAGGATTCCTTATCTTGAGTTTTGGTAGGAGGAAAAAGCGCGGCACATCGGCCGCCAACACTACCCACGAGCCCACCGACCCGTCCGGGATTTGTAATTAGCAACCCCACAATCCTTCCTGATAAGCCCTGAGCCGGACGGGTCTTTCCTTTTCTGAAGACCCCATCCACATCTGGCAAAACCGATTCTCTGGCGCGGCTCGCCCGTCGAGCCCATCCTCAAGAACCTGGAGCCAGGGGGCCAAAGCTGATCATCAGGACTCCGCGCCGTTTCGCTCGCCTCGGCATCTCGAAAAGGTTACGCACGTGGTCGCCACAATGGGGGATTCGGGGTTGCGCAGTATGGGGCAGGCGCGATATGTTGCAGGGCAAACTTGGAAGCAACATCGGTAAAGCCGCGGGAGGATGGCGCATGCGGGTTTTGGTAACAGGTGGGGCGGGCTATATCGGAAGTCATACCGCCAAGGCTTTGGCGAGGGCGGGCCACGAACCCGTGGTTATTGACAACCTCAGCTTCGGCCATCGCTGGGCGGTGAAATGGGGACCTTTCTTCGAACAAGATCTGGCCGACGCGGAGTCGTTGCTGCGCGTCATCAGGGACCAGCGCGTCGAAGCCGTTATGCATTTTGCGGCGAGCCTGCTGGTAGGCGA
>PMYF01000769.1:0-5394 GCA_003171295.1 Acidobacteriota bacterium
GGCGTCTACGTCGAGGTCGAGTCCGTCTCGCTGACCCGTGACATCCCGGCCGGCCTGGGTTGGTTGATCAGACCGTTTGTGACCAGTATTCCGCGGGAATCCTTGCTCATGACGCTCGGCTCAACGCGCTCGGGCCTGGCGGCCCGCCTTCACCCCACTCCTTAATGGTGAAGGTGTTCCACCCGAAGTGGACGATGACGCCGATCTCCAAGTCCTGCCATTCAACTTGCTGGGGACGGGGTTTGATTTCCGAAAACTTTTGGCCCCACGCGTGCCCGGCTGCAATCAGGAACACCAGCCACAGGCGGACAGATATTTTGCGGGTTGGCACAGCAGCGTCGCTGTGGAGAAGCTACAAAGGCAGTGTGACCGGCCGTTTCTCTCGTACGGAGATATCAGACGCAAAACAGATCTCGTGAGTCAGGGCGGCATCTTCCAGGTTGGCGTGGGACTCCTGGTCATTCAGGATGCAGTCCACAAAGTGCCGGACTTCGTCCTTGAAGGGGTGGTGGGTGACATCGCCACTGTCCGGCAGGGTAGTTGGAATTGCAGCCCAACCCTTTTGGCCGGTCCACCGCTTGGAGAAAACCTGATTGTTGCGAATCGTCCCCTGGTCACCGAAGAGCTCCACATTGAAAATGTAGGGTTGGACGCACTCAACGGACGACGCAACCTTGCCGATCGTCCCGTCTTCGAACTTCACCAGCGTCACGCTGTTTGGCTCGTACTCATAGTGCAGTGGATTCTCCCGGCTGACGTTGGCGTACGAACACACTTCCACCGCTCGCTTGCCGACAAACCACCGCAGGCCGTCCACAGCATGACATCCGCCGGTAAGGAGGCTGCTCCCCGCAATCTCTTTCTTAATGTTCCAGGCATACTGTGCATACGCCGGTCCGAGGCCGTGAAGGTAATCGACCTCGGCGAGAAAGAGGTTTCCGACGACGCCATCCGCCAGAAAGGCTTTGATCAATTCGAACAAGGGATTCCAGCGGAGCACAAAGCTCACCACGGTCTTGACCTTCGCCGCACGGACCGCGTCCTGGAGTTCGCGCAGACTGCGGAGGTCTAAAGCTACGGGCTTCTCGAGGACCAGATGCTTCCCGGCCCTCGCCGCCGCGATGGCCTGCGCAACGTGCAGATGGTGGGGTGTGCAAATGACTACGATGTCGATCGACGAATCGGCCAGCATGTCTTCCAGCCGGTCGTACGGACGGCAATGCGACGCATTCATGGCTTCCGCCTTCGCCTGGGCTCGCGCTTTGTCGCGACTTACCAGTCCTCGAACCTGCGTGTGCGGATGCGTTTCAAACACGCGAATATACTCACCTGAGACCCAGCCGGTCCCGATGATGCCGACACCCATTTTTTCCAACGGACTCCTCCCGTATCGCCTGCGGATTTCTGCTTACTGCGAAGGGACGATTCTAATGCAAAAAGGGGGAAGACCGGAATCAGAAATCAGGAGTCACAAAGAAATAGAAACGGGAATCCCATCGAAAGAGCGGCCACCTTTGCTTCAAACCGAGGACTGGGGACTTAAGACTGAGAACTTACCGTCGCTCTTTCACGCTCGCGTGCGGGTCAAGTAAAAATGCACAGCAGGCGTGATGATCAGGGAAAGAACCATGGAAATCAAAATGCCCCCGATCACGGCAATGGCGAGCGGTTGCAACATCTGCGCGCCCGCTCCCAACGCCAGCGCCAGGGGCAGCATGCCGGCCACGGCCGCGAGCGCGGTCATAGCGATAGGGCGGAGGCGGCGGCGGCCCGCCTGCACCATGGCTTCTTCCGCGGAGAATCCCACGGAACGGAACTTTTGATTCGCGTCGAGGAGAAGAATGCCATTCTTGGCCACGATGCCAACCACCATGATGAGGCCCATGAAGGATGAAATATTAAACGTGGTTCCCGTAACGAGGAGCGCCACAAAAACGCCCGACGTGGAAAGAATCGCGGAAGAGAGTATTGCCACGGGAGCGCTGAATGTGCCGAACTCGAAAAGCAGCACCAGAAATACCAGGATTAGAGCCAGCAGGAGAACAATCAGCAGATCATGAAACGACCGCTGCTGTTCTTGGTAAGTTCCGCCGTACGCGACGCGAATCGAAGCGGGCAGTTTCAGGCCGTCCACAGCCTTCATCACCGCCGCGGCGCCCGTACCCAAGTCCACGCCCTCCAGACGTGCGGTGACGGCGACGTCGCGCTGCAAGTTCTCGCGGCGAATTTCCGTCTGCCCAGGCAATTCCGTGACTGTCGCCAGTGAGCCGAGCGTGGCGGTCTGACCGGTGGAGCTGACCAGCAGCGTATTGTTCATGGCGTCGAGAGAAGCCCGGTTCCCGGCGGGAAAGCGCACGCGCAACGTCCGCGCCTGGCCGTTTACGACCACGGGCGTGGAAGCGGGTTCGCCCTCCATGATGGCGGAAGCGTCAAGTTCCACCTCCTCGGTGGTGAACCCAGAACGCGCCGCGGTCTGGGGATTCACTTGGAAAACCAGTGCCGGACCACTCGAAGCGTTATCGACGCCGTCCAGGATGTCCACCACCGGTTTCTTCCCTTTGATCTGGACTTTGCTGATGGCTTCNNTGACCTTCGCCCGGATTTCGCTGATGATTTCATCGATATTGCGGCGGCGGTCTTCCTTGAGCTTAACCGAGATATCGCCGGTGTTGGCCTCCGTCACGGTCGCCAGCCCGAGCTGCATCCCGGTGCGTCGCGAAGTGCTTTCCACTTCCGGAACCGCGCGGCAGACCCGCTCCAAATGGGAAACCACGCGGTCGGTTTCCTGGAGAGAACTGCCCGGAGGCATCACGTAATCGAGGATGAAGCCACCTTCATCCATGGCCGGCAGAAGATCCGTTCCCAGGTTGCGGTAACAAACGTAGGAAGCGATGATGAGCGCCACGCACATTGCCGCTAGCCACCGCGGGCGGTCCAGCGCACGCCGCAACCAGCGTTCATAGAAGCGGATGACCTTGCCGAAGAATCCCGTCATGGAGGCCTCTTCCGCGGCCATCAGGCGGCGCATTTCCTCCGCGTTGTCCGTCACGGGGTTTCCGGGGTCCTTCGACGGCTCATCCACCGCAGGCGCGGGTTCATCTGCGTGCTTTCTGCGCACAAAGTGCTGCGCCAGGTTGGGCGTCCAGACAAGCGCCAGTCCGAGAGAGGTGAAGAGTGAGACGGACATCGTCACGGCGAGAGCGCGGAAAAAAGTGCCAGTGACGCCCGTGATCGAAATGAGGGGCAGAAAAACCACGACGGGCGTAATGGTGGATCCCACCAGCGGGACGGTAATTTCCCGGAGCGCATTATGGATGGCCTCCATGCGGCCTTCGCCGGCGTCGCGATGCAGGATGATGTTTTCCACCACCACGATCGCATCGTCGATAACCAGTCCCACGGCCGCTGCCAATCCTCCCATCGTCATCAGATTGAAACTTTCGCCGAGTTCCTTCAGGGCGATGAAAGTCACAAGTAGGGTGATGGGAATCACCAGGCCGGCCACCAGGGACGTGCCCCAGTCCCGCAGAAAAAGAACCATGATGATGGAAGCCAGAACCAATCCAATCAGGATGGCGTCTCGTACGCTATGGATGGATTGCGTGACGATGGTCGATTGATCGTAGAAGAGGCGGAGATGAGTGCCGTGCGGCAGGGTCTTTTGGATCTGCGCGACTTCGTCGTGCACTTCCTGCGCAACCGCCACCGTATTGCTTTCCGGTTGACGGTTGATGCTGAGCAGTACCGCAGGCTTGGTGTCTGCAGTCACGATGGTGTATACGGGCTTCACCGATGGGCTAACCGTTGCCACTTCCTGGATGCGGACGGGCACGCCGTCTTTCGTCGACTTGACGACGATGTTCGCAATCTCTTCAGGCGTGTGGACCTGCGCGCTCACCAATCCCAAGTAGAGCTGGTGATTGCGTTCGAGGAGGCCGGGAGAATCCATCAGGTTCGTACGCCGGACGGCGTCGAGAATATCGGTTACGGTCACGTGGGTCTCGAGCAGCTTCGCGGGGTTTGGGCTGATCTGGAATTCCGGCTCTTCCCCCCCCTGCACGAGGACCGTGGAGACACCATCCAACCGGTTAAGGCGCGGCTTGATCTCATAAGTCGCCATCTCCCAGAGATCAGTCTGCGGCGTCGTCTCCGAAGTGAGGCTGTAGCCAATAATGGGAAAACTCGCGAACGTCAGGCGATGCGTTTCGATGCGCACGGTGGGCGGCAACGAGCTCTGGACAGTCGCCACGGCGGAGTTGACCCGCTGGAGGGTCTCGAACATATCCACGTTCCAATCGAAGGACAGATCGATTTCGGCGGAACCGCGACCGGTAATGGATTGAACTGTCTGTAACCCTTCCACATTGTTGATGGCTTCTTCCAGCGGCCGTGTGATAGTCACCATCATCTGGTCAATGGGCATGACACCGTTATCAACGCCGATGATCACACGCGGGAAATTGGTGGAGGGAAACACCGCCACGGGGAGGGTGAACGCCAGGTAGCCGCCTACGAAGGCCAGCGTGAGAATGAGGAAGATGATCGATTTCGAATGGCGTACAAACCAGTATGGCGATTCCGATTTCAAGAGCCAGCTCCGACTGTTTTTGTGTTACTNNGCACCTTGGTCTTCTCCAGAACGTCCGGGTCTTCCTTGGAGAGGTCGTAAGCTCCCACGGTCACCACGCGTTCGCCCGCCTGGAGCCCTTCCGTAACTTGGGCATCGTCGCCATCGCGGATGCCGAGTTTCACGCTCTTCTGGTGCGGCTTATTCTGCCCGTCAACTACCATCACGGAAGTGCCGCCGTCCGGGGCGGTCAGCACCGCGACAGCGGGAATTACCACGGCTTTAGGCACGGTTTCCGCGATGATCGTAAGGCGCACGCTGCCTCCCGGCCGGATGCGTTCGTAAGGATTGCCAGCCTGCACCCAAATCTCCACCGTGGTGCTGCCCGGATCCAAAGCAGGGCTGACCATCGTGACCTTGCCGGAAACGTCGTCAGCAATCCCTGGGCCCGAGAAACTCGCGGTATTGCCCACCTTGAGCACCGCAGCCTGCTGCTGGTCGATGTGAGCTCGGGCCACAACCTGCGAGAGATCCATCACGGTAATCAGGGGCGTACCAGGCGCGGGCATTTCCCCGGGATATAACGGCCGGTCCGTCACGACACCGTCGATGGGGCTACGCACCTCGGCGAAGCTCAGTTGCGCCTGCGCGCCTAAGTACTTGCCCCGTGCGGAGGTCAATTGGCCTTCGGCGGCTTTCAGTTGCTGCTCTTTGCCGAGTTTCTGGAGCGACTCCAGGTGCCTGCGCGTAAGGTCATATTGATTGCGGGCCTGGACAAAGGCGAGGTTGGCCTCGTCCACGTTCTTGCGCGCGGTGGCGCCTTGCTT
>PMYF01000769.1:5478-6328 GCA_003171295.1 Acidobacteriota bacterium
CCGCGTTCCACAAAAAACTTGCGAACCGGCGCGCTGGTCTTCGGCGCCAGAGCAGCTTGGCGGAGAGGATAAATCACGGCATCCGTGGAAACCTTGCGCTCAATCTTCACGCCCGCCGCCGTCGCCACCTGGACGGTGACGGTGGGTACAACCTCACCGCTCTCTTTTTTCGAACATCCCGGCCACATGGCAAGAGCCAGCCAGAGGAGACCCGGAATAACGCGAGAGTCGCGCGGCCGCCAAGCCCTGAACATGCTCCCCGGGTTCGATAAGCATCTGCCCAGCCGGGTTATCGAGTGGTCTGCCATGCCCTTTTCCCCAATCACGGTCAGAAAGATCCCGTCAGCGTTTGCAGTTGCGCCAGCGCCAGCCGGAAACGCGCCTGTGCATCATCATAAGCGTTGCGGGCCTGCGAGAGCGTGTTTTGCGCATCGACGACTTCCAGTGCCGAGGCCTGTCCGGCCTGATACCTCAAGATAGTCAGGCGCAACCCCTCGCTCGCCAGGTCGGCGGTTTCGCGCAAGGTGCCCACCGTCGACTTGGCAGTTTGGGCTTCGTTGTAAAAAGCATACAAGTCGCTGATCGTCTGCCGCTGGGCCAAGGTCAATTCCACGCGTGCCTGCTGGCGATGATACTCCGCCTGGCGCAGCCTGCTGCGCAGCGTGCCCCAGTCCCATACGGGCAGATTCAGGGTTATGGTAGCAAAATATCCGAGGTTGGGAAGGGCGCCCTTTGCAGGATCAGCGCTCACCCGGCTGCGGAGAGCGAAGGCGTTGGCTTCGATACCATAATCAAGATCAGTGGTGATGGAGGGAAGCAGCGCGGAGCGCGCGGCGGAAACGCCGAGATT
>PMYF01000769.1:6350-8607 GCA_003171295.1 Acidobacteriota bacterium
GACAGCAGGCTCTGCCCCTGGTCAAGGTCGTCGACCACTGAAAAGTTTTCGGTGAGCGTCGGAAAGAGCAGAACCGCAAGCGTCAAGCGGTCATTTTCCATCTGCAACTGCGTATCCCGCAACGCCGCCTGTTGTTGGTTGAACTGGATATGGGCCTTGATGACGTCACTGTGCGCGGCCTCGCCCTCGCGCTCCTGGTCCTTCGTCATCGCCAGGAAGCGCTCCGACTGTTTCAGGCTCTCCTGCGCGGTCTCGTATTTCCTCTGTGACACGACCAGGGCGTAATAGTCTTTGGTGACGGTGACCTTCAACCCCCGGCGCGCGATTTCGGCCTTAGCCCGGGCCAGCGCCTCCAGGGCCGCGCCCCGTCGGTCCCCCACCATGGTCAGCGTGTTCAGCGAGAACTCCTGGTGTACCATGCCCCACTGGCGATAAACGTGGACACCATCATTGGTGACGAACCTCCCCCCAGGAATTACACCGTTACCCTGCGTAAGAAGGGCGGCCGTTTGCAGACCCAGCGAGGGAAGCCCCGCCGCGCGCGCTTGCAGGTGGTCTTCCTTGGCCATCTTGGCATCGGTGACTGCCAAGGAGTATTGCGCGTTGTTTTTCTCCGCGCGGTCGAGAGCATCCTGTAGCGTGATCGTTGCGTGTGGGGAGGCTTGGCCCGGCTCGACGGGCTGCGCGAGTTGCAGACTACTCTCACCCATGCCAGGGGAATCTGCGTTTTGTGCCGCCACAGGTGCGGGCAGCACCAACGCACTCAGCAGGGTCCCCAGCACCGCGAGCGCTGCAAAGCCTTCCAGCCGTCGAACCTCGCGGCCCCATCGATTTGGCCTCGGCATGGCAACCCCGCACTTCCGGGCCCCGGTGTATTTTCGCACCCACATATGCTTCCTCCCATGCTTCTATTCAATTGAGTCGCCAAGGCCTCGAAAGAAGGCAATGATACCGTAAATTCCACCGCGCGAGCTTTGTACTACTGAACCGCGATCCCTCCAAAGTCGTACCAGCCGTCCGGTTGCAGCCCCTCGTTCGCAAGCTTGATGGCCGGCTGCCCGGTGCGCGGGTCCAGGAGCGCCACGCGCAGGCGGTAACTCCCCGGCTTCAAACTCTCGGGAATATAGACAGTGCTGTCGAATACTGCGTCGCCGGGTAGCCACTTGCGGACGTCCACCGGCAGCTTGATTTCCGCGCTGCTGCTGGCGGAACGCAATTCCAGGGCCAGTTCGTACGGACGGTAAACCGGCGCCACCCCCGCGTTCAGCCACCACATGTGCAACGGTAGCATCCTGCCGGCCAGAACGACTTGGGGGTACTCCAGCCGCCGCAGGATGAAACGGTAGCCCATCTTCTTCTGAAATTCGTCGAAGGCCTTCTTCCACTCCGCCGGGATCGCTGACGATTTGATGTTCACCGACGACACGTGCCAGCGTAGCGCCTGGGCCAATATGTAATTGAGGTCCCACCCCTGCTGCTTCCAGTATCCCGGAACCCAACAACTCTCCAGCGACACCGGACTGCGCAACCCGATGTCTTGAATTCCGGCTCGCACCACTTGTTGTGGATAAATGTCCAACATCTCCGCTGGAAAATGTGGATCGTCGGAGGAAAGCCGCATATCACCCCAGCAGTCGAGCCGCCAGCCTGCACCCTGCTGGGTCCCGTACGCCAGGGCTTTCTCCTGGTCAAAATTCATCAGCAGCGGCGTGCGCCGGAACGCTTCCAGCCAGATATCCACCAGTTTCTTCTGCACCTCGAACGGCGGCATGTACGGACTCCAGCCTTCGCCCCAGTAACCCACGGAGGAGATATCGACGCTTTCCAAATCCGGGCGCCCGTCGTAACGTTCCCCCGCCGCAGCCACCACGGCTCCCCAGTATTTCAAGTACAACGGGTCCGCAAAGTCCGGCTGCCAGATTTCCCCGTCCATGTCCGTCGCCTGATTGGCGCGCCGCGCCCCCGACTTCTGATACCACTCCGGCAGCGGATGCTTCTGATCGTACGGCATCAGCCGGATCGCCAGGGTCTGATGGTGCGCGTGCGCGTCCCGCAGGGCGGCGTCCAGAATCTCCCAGCGTACCTTTCCCTGCTCCGGTTCGAGCGTCTCCCAGAACCAGCGGCTATAGGAAATCGTGGACGCCGGGAAATCCACCGCTCCTGCTGCCGGCGCCAACCTTCCAACGGGGCCTTCTTCCGACCATCCCAAGCCCGGGTTGATGGCATCCCCATTGAAGCGCTGGAAGGTCTGAATCCC
>PMYF01000769.1:8667-9186 GCA_003171295.1 Acidobacteriota bacterium
ATCCCTGGACCGTGTCATTCTGAGCGTAGCGAAGAATCCCGGCATTTGTGGAATCAAGCAAATACAGAGATCCTTCGTCGCCTGCGGCTCCTCAGGATGATAGTCCAACGAGTTTTTCATCAACCTGCTAGATTTAATGGCCGGTCTTGACTATTATCTTCTCCTTTACTGTGGCTTCAGATCGACAGCGGTCGCGGGGGTCCTCGCGCCCGCTGGGGACAAAAAGGGTTGAAGGAGTTCCGACATGAAACGATCGCTATTGGTTCTACTCGGCGGATTCTTGCTGACGGCGCAAGCAGGGGCTCAGGCGCCTGCGGGGAAAGGCTGGATCTCACTATTCAACGGCAAGGACCTGAGTGGCTGGAAAAACAACGGGCAGGAGAAGTGGGTGGTGGAGGAGGGCACAATTCTGGGCGAGAGCACCGTGGGCCATTACGGCTACCTCACTACGGAAAACACCTATAGTGATTACGTGCTGCGTCTGAAGTTCAAGTGCGAAACCGATGGCAACAGCGGGGT
>PMYF01000769.1:9196-17335 GCA_003171295.1 Acidobacteriota bacterium
GCCGGCGAGAAGGCCATCAAGGCACGGGAGTGGAACGATCTCGAAATCGCTGTGGAAGGCCGCCATTACGTGACGCGGCTGAACGGAGTGCAGTGCGTGGACTTTCTGGATCCGGATCCCAAGTTCACGAATGGCATCATCGGTTTGCAGCTTCACACCGGCGGCGGGGTGAAAATCCGCTTCAAGGATATTTACCTCCTGCCGCTTTCGGTGAACCCCGGTACTGCCGGTTCGAAATGAGCAAGCCGGGCAAGTGAGGGGGGAAAGCTCCAGAGGGGTAACCCGCATCTTGAGCGCGGGCCGGAGAGACTGTTGATTCTCAGCTTTCAACCAGATTAAAGGAGGATTCGAAATGATCGATCAAAGCAAGAGCAAGCTTGGCCGAAGGGAATTCATGGGCGCGGCGGCGGCAGCGAGCTTTATGATCATGAAGCCGCAACTGGTGCGCGGGACAGCGGCGAATTCCCAGGTTCGCTTCGGAATTCTCGGCTGTGGCGGCCGCGGCACGGCGGTGGGTTCGGGCTTCGTGCAAGATGCCGGTGCACGGGTCACGGCCCTCGCGGATCTTTTCGCCGACCAACTCGCCGCCGCGCAAAAGCACTTCGACGAAATCCAGCAGGCGAAGGGCTACGCGGCCATCGACTCTGCACAACTCTACAAAGGCCCCAACGCCTACAAGGAAATCGTCGCTTCGAGAGAAGTGGACTTCATTCTTATCACCACGCCGCCTTACTTCCATCCGCACCACCTGGAAACAGTGGTCGATGCCGGCAAGCACGTCTATTGCGAAAAGCCTGTGGCCATCGATGTTCCAGAAGCGCACCACGTCATAAGGATCGGTGAAAAGGTCCAGGGCAAGCTGAGTCTCGCCGTGGGATTTCAGATTCGAGTGGCGCCGCCCATGGCTGAACTGACCCGCCGCATCCACGATGGCGCGCTTGGGAAAATCGCGTGCGGCCTTGCCTATTACTATTGCGGTCACATCGACCGGCCCGAATGGTCCGGCGCCTCGGCCGAAGAGAAGCGGCTGCGCAACTGGGTTTGGGACATCAAACTCTCGGGCGATATCATCGTGGAGCAAAACATCCACGTCATCGACATGTGCAACTGGATCCTCAGGGACCATCCCATCAAAGCCGTTGGCACGGGCGGGCGCAAGGGCCGCGACGATGAGGGAGATGCCTGGTCGCATTTCTCGCTCACCTTGTACTATCCCGACGACGTTCACGTNNACAACCCCAACTTCGACGCTTGCGTTCAGCTCTTCGGGACCGACGGGGTTTCCGAGTCGCACTACGACTCGCGGGTCAGTATCGCCGGCAAGAACAAATGGGACGCGGGATTGGGGGGCGCCAAAGAAAGCGAGCAATTCTCCGCGGCGGGAACGTTTAAAGGCTCGCTCGATCAGGCCGACTCCGAAAAACAGAAGGGCTATGTGGCCAGCATTTCCAGCGGCCAGTTCCAGAACCAGGCCGCGCAAGGCGCGGAATCGGCCATGAGCGCCATACTGGGCCGCACGGCGGCGTATACGGGCAAGTTGATCACCTGGGAAGAACTACAAAAGTCAAAGGAAGTACTGGATCCCAAAATAGATATCACGAAGTTCGCGTAAGGTTTATCCGGCGAGGCGGCTGCTGAGAAAACCACCGGAAGTTCGGGGACGATTCCAGCGGTCGCCCGCCCATTTCGCTCGGCTGCAACGTGGCAACCCCAAGAGTACGGGGCGAAGGGTTCCGCTCGTCACGGACGCAGCCGTAACTGGAGGTCATCATGAAGCAACATTCTTCGCGTCGAGATTTCCTGAAGATTTCCGTGAGTGCCGTGTGCGCGGCCCCGCTGGCCTCGTTGGGTTCGGCCGCCGCTACCCTTGCCGGTACGCCCCCCGCTCCAGCTCCTGCCGCCGGGCGCATCAAGAAGGCCGTGCAAATCTACATGCTGCCAAAACAGTTGAGCTACGCCGACCGCTTCAAAATGGCCCGCGATGTGGGCTTTGAGGCCGTGGAAGGCCAAACCGTTACGGACCCGAAAGAGGCCGAGGAGATCAAGAAGGCCGCGGATGATGCCAAGGTCCGCATTCATTCCGTGATGAATATGGCGCACTGGGATAATCCGCTCTCCTCCAGCGACCCCGCCGTGGTGCAGAAGTCGCTGGACGGTATGAAGACTTCGCTCCACAACGCCAAGCTTTGGGGCGCGGATGCTGTGTTGCTGGTCCCGGGGGTCGTCAATCCCGAGACCAGTTACAAGGACGCCTGGACGCGCTCACAGAAGGAAATCCGCACGCTTATCCCGCTGGCGGAAGAATTGAAGGTCGTCATCGGCATGGAAGAAGTGTGGAACAAGTTTCTGCTCAGCCCGCTCGAAATGGCGAAGTACGTGGACGAGTTCAAAAGCCCCTGGATCAAGGCGTACTTCGACGTCGGGAACGTAGTGTTCTACGGGTATCCCCAGGACTGGATCCATACCCTTGGCAACCGCATCGTGAGGGTCCACCTGAAGGACTTTAAGATGGGCAAGGGCTGGAGCCCGGTCACCGCGAATTTCGTAAACCTCGGCGACGGTGATATCGATTGGGCCGCCGTGCGCAAAGCGCTCGCAGACGTCGGTTACACTGGCTACGCAACGACTGAGCTGGAAGCCGGCGACGAGGCCTACCTGCGCGACTTGAGCAAGCGCGTCGATAAGCTGGTGTTGGGGTTGTGACGGCGGATTTCAGAGCGAGCAGGCCGCATGACCCTCGACCTGCTCGCAGTCGCCCATACGTTTGCAGCTTGAGATAGACCACGCGTAGCGGCGGCAGGGTTAGCTCAACGTGGCAGGGCTGATTGTGCCAGGCACGCGGCGTGGCCTGGCAGCCCGGCGCGTTGGTCATGCCGCTTCCGCCGAGGTGTTCAAAAGCCGTATCGCCATGCGTCGTTGCTTTACCCTGTTATGCTTACCTAGACATACGCGATGCGCCACGCAACTCTGGGGAATCTATCGCTCCGGAATCGCAATAGCCCGAAGGCGCTTCCCTTCCGCCTCAACATCCCAAAACTCGACCTCACCTTGCGCCGTGCCGAAGATGACTGAGTTGCCTTCGGGTCCCACAATCAGATTGCTCGTCGGATGGGCCATGGCAAGGGAGTGCTCCTGGCCGGTGTAAGGGTTCCACAACCTCACTACTTTGTCGAATCCCGCGTACGCGATCCATCCCTTGGCCAAGATAGCGATCGTGTCAACATATTCCGAGTGGGGATGGGACATCGCGAAGATTTGTCGAGTTGTGAGACTCCAAGCGTATACCCGGCCATCCTGTGACCCCATGAGAACCAGGTCGTGCGCGGTGTCGAAAGCGATTGGGCGAAACGTATGGAACTCCCTATCTTTCGTCAGCCACCCCAGAAGCTTGCCTGAATGCGCATCCCAGATCCTTGGCCAGTGACCCGCATTCACTATCGTTTGCCCATCCGGACTGAACCCGACGTCGCCATAAATTGTGGAACAACAGAGGGTGAGTCGGGTTATGCCCGACTGTAAGTCGAGGGTTTCGATCGTCCCTTTCGCAGTGATGACCAAGAGCGTTTGCCCATCCGAGCTGAATCGAACCGTGCCGTAGTTTCGTTTGTCCGACCGGAGAAGCCGAGGTGGAACCGATTCTTCTGGCGCGTAGATGCCGAGGTCACTGCTGGCGATCACAAGTAGGCGCTCGTCCGGGCTGAACTGGATGTCATTCAGCGGACCATAAGGAAAGCTGACGCGTCGTGGGGTAGTGTCACGCCCCTTGGCCCAGACCGTAATCAAACCTTGCGATGTTCCTGCCGCGAACCATTTTCCTGTCTTGCTCAAAGCAACGTTTGAAACTGTCCGGTCGAGGGGTTGATCCCGGAACCCCAGGAAGAAAACCCAAGCGCAGAGGATAATTGCGGCAGCGGAAAGCGAGAGCAGGACTGCACGGCTGGGAGTTCGCGCGCGCATGACAAATCATTCCTGACACTAGTATCCTGAGTCAGAAGTTCGTTGATGAAGTCAGCCCGCGGAGCAGGCGAAAGAAGATAGCCCACGGCGTCAGCCGCAGGTAAGGGAGCCCGCCCTCACCCCCAGGGCTTGCGCCCGCGCACGGCGGGTCAAAGGAGACCCTGGGCTATGATCTTGCGCCCCTGACCGGGTTATGGAAGGGTCGCCCGCAAGGGGGAGACATTGTCAGCGAGCTTCTGACTCAGGACACCAAGCCACTCAAGCAGTTCACGAGAAGAGACAGGCGATCCTACCTTTGCGGCTTCAGGTAAATCACGCCCAGCGGAGGCAGGGTCAGTTCCACGTAGCAGGGCTGGTTCTGCCAGGCGTAGGGGAGGGCTTTGCGGCCCGGAGCATGGGTTAGGCCACTGCCGCCGAATCTCACCTCATCGGTATTCAGAATCTCGCGATAGAAGCACATCTCCGGCACACCCACCCGATAATCCGGGCGCGGCACAGGCGTGAAGTTGCACACCACGATCAGGTAGTCGCCCGGCGTTTTCCCTTTGCGCTGGAAAGCGATCACGGAATCGTCGGCATCGCGAAAATCAATCCACTCGAATCCCGCGTTTTCGAAATCGATTTCGTGGAGCGCCGGCTCCGCGCGGTAAAGGTGGTTGAGTTCACCGACCAGTTCCTGCAACTTGCGGTGGGGTTCGTACTCCAGCAGGTTCCAGTCGAGGCTCTTGGCGGCATTCCATTCGTTCCACTGTCCCAGTTCTCCACCCATGAAAAGCATCTTTTTCCCCGGATGCGCGTAGAGAAAAGCATACAGGGAGCGCAGGTTCGCAAACTGCTGCCAGTAGTCGCCTGGCATTTTCGCGAGGAGGGAGCGTTTGCCGTGCACCACCTCGTCGTGCGAAAGTACCAGCACAAAATTTTCGTTGAACGCGTAGAGCAACGAGAAGGTCAGGTGATTTTGCTCGTACTTGCGGAAAACCGGGTCCTTAGAGAAATAGTGCAACATGTCGTGCATCCAGCCCATATTCCACTTCAGGCTGAAGCCCAGCCCGCCGACGTAAGTGGGCCGCGAAACCATGGGCCACGCCGTTGATTCCTCGGCGATGGTCAGGATGCCGGGATGCTGCCGGAGGGCCAGTTCGTTGAAACGCTTGAGGAAGTCGATCGCGTTCAGGTTTTCGTTGCCCCCGAAGGCATTCGGCACCCATTGCCCGGTCTTGCGCGAGTAGTCCAAATAGAGCATCGAGGCCACCGCGTCCACGCGCAAGCCGTCGACGTGATATTTCTCCAGCCAGAAAAGCGCACTCGTCCAGAGAAAGTCCTTCACCTCCGTGCGGCCGTAGTTGAAGATGCGCGTGCCCCAATCCGGATGCTCGCGCAGGCGCGGATCCTCGTGCTCGTAAAGGTGCGTGCCATCAAAGAACGCCAGCCCATGGGCATCAGAAGGGAAATGCGCCGGCACCCAGTCCAGGATGACACCGATCCCACGCTGGTGCAGGTAATCAACAAAGTACATGAAATCTTCCGGTGTGCCGTGGCGACTGGTGGGGGCGAAATAACCGGTGGTCTGGTAACCCCACGATTCATCCAGTGGATGCTCCATCACCGGCAGCAACTCCACGTGGGTGTAGCCCAGCTTCTGCATGTAGTCCGCCAGTTGTTCGGCCAGGTCGCGATAGTTCAGGAAGCGATGATTCTCTTCCAGCTCCCGGCGCCACGAACCCAGGTGGACTTCATAAATCGCCAGCGGCGCGTCCAATCTCTGACGAACCGTGCGCTCCGCCATCCATGCCTGGTCGTGCCATTTGTAGCGGTCGATGTCGTAAACAATCGAGGCGGTCTTGGGCCGCACCTCCATGTAGAAGCCGTAAGGATCGGTCTTCAGCCCCAAGTAGTTGTTGTAGCGCCCCTTGATTTCGAACTTGTAAATCTCGCCTTCGCGCAGCCCGGGAATAAAAAGTTCCCACATACCGGTAGCCCCGCGCACGCGCATGGGGTGACTCCGGCCGTCCCAATGATTGAAGTTGCCTACCACGCTGACGCGTTGGGCATTCGGCGCCCACACTGCAAACGCCACGCCCCGCACGCTGGCGATTTCCGTCAGGTGTGCACCTAGCTTCTGGTAGGCATTGTAGTGCGTACCCTCCGCCAGCAAGTGGAGATCAAAGTCGGAAAGCACCGGTGGGAACCGGTAGGGATCATCGAACTCGTACTGGCCACCGTAATCCGTCCGCAGGCGATAGGGGAACACGACTTGCTCGCCGGGGAACACGGCCTCGAAAAANNCCCGCCGCGTGAACTCGCTGCAGCGGCACAGCTTCCCCCTCGCCTGGTCCGCGAACCACCCAGGCTTGATCCGCTCGCGGCAGGAAAGCGCGAACCACCACGGCTGGCTTGCCTTCCACCTCAACCAAATGCACCCCCAGGATGTGGAAGGGATCGGCATGCGCGGCCCGCAGGATGAGATCTATCTCCTCCGGCGAGGCCGTAGTCTTGGTCAGAAGTTTGAGCCGGGTTGCCATCTACCCATTCTACATGAGTAAAGCCGGTGTGTACGCAGAGTTAATGGGCTTCGCGGGAGGGAGGGAGGAGCCCCAGGAGGCCAGGGGTAGTGGCAGGTTGAGTTGAGGTGCCGGCCGACTGCCCCTGTTGCTTGCTGATGGACTCTAGTGCTTTCCGTGCGAACCTGCGGAGGACGAACTGTGACCTCCGCCACCGCCACTACCACCGCCGCCTCGGGGCGCAGAGTAACTGCCACCGCCACCGCCCGAAGGCGCAGAATAAGTGCGGCCACCGCCGCCACCACTGCCGCCTCGAGGCGCGGAGTAACTGCCACCGCCGCCATACGCCTGTGGGCCACGCTCACGCATGAGAGGCCGGCTCAATTGAAGAGGGGGCCGTGAACCACCGTAAGTCGAGCGCGAAGGAGATTGATTCCATCCCCCGGATTCCGAGCGCGGGGCCGGGGCATTCCATCCACTTGGCCCGCTGGCGCGCGATCCGAAGGAGCGAGGCGCCGCCGTTTCGCGCGGCATGGTCTGGGCAGTTCCCATCCGTCCGGTGTTGGGGACAGATCGCGTACTGAAACGTTGCCATGCACCCGAGTTCCCTTGCGGCGCGGAAGCGGTTGCCCGCATGGGCGCGCTCTGCCGGGCCGGATTGTTTCTCTGCAACCCTGCCGAGCCCGGCACGTTCACTGCTGCGGGCCGACGGCCGGCCTGATTGCCACTGCCGAAGCCCTGCCAGCCGGACGTCCGCGCCCCGCTGGTTGCACCCCCCACTCGCTGCCTGCTCATCTGGCTTTCGCTCGTGGGACCACGCTGCCCCATGCTGCGGGCCTGGCCGGCTTCCGAGGCGAAGTTGGAATTGCGCCCTGCCGGCGTCGCGCCGCTCCTGGAGAAGAAGTGCCCCCCGCTAGCTGCCGCCGATCGATTGCTCGAGAAGTTCCCAGCGCGGTTACCCAGATTGCCCTGGGTGTGCGCCACGGGCAGAGTGCCTCGCATCATGCTGGCGCTGCGCAGCATGCTTTCGCTCACCGGCATGGAGCGCGACATGTGGCCACTCGCAAACGCCTGCGAGGAGACACTCCTAAGAGCGCCCCGCACATGCGAATCGGTCGCCATGGTTTCCAGGTTCGAGCCGAAGCGCGGCCCTCCCCGAGTGACGAAGCCTGCGCCATGGATGTCGTTAAAGTTCATCATACCAAAGCTGCGGCCCGCTCCGAACCAGGGGCGGAAAATGTCGCGCGGACCCAGCGCCATCCAGCCAATCGAGCCAAAACCGAGGCCCACGCCGAAGCCCCGTCCACCCAGGCCGAAGAACGAGACGTAAGCGGGCGACCACATGGAACCGTATCCCCTGGCCGGCCACCAAGCCCAATGGCCTCCATACATGAACCAACGGCCGTAGTGGTAGGGCGCCCAGCCCCAAGGCTCGGCGGAAATCCAGGTCCATCCCCAGTAAGGTTCCCAACCCCAACTGCCGGCGCTGTAGGGCACCCAACCGGCATCCACCTGGGGCGTCCAGCACCAACCGTAATCCGGCACCTGCTCCCATTGGCCGTTGGCATCGAGATCGCTGGATCCTGTGTACTGAGGATCGGTGTGTTGCCAGGCTTGCGCACTCTCGATCTGCCGGTCGCGGTCGAAGCTCCACTTGTCGAAATCATCTCCGGCCGGGGCC
>PMYF01000769.1:17427-23884 GCA_003171295.1 Acidobacteriota bacterium
TCCGCTTGTGTGCCGTCAAGAACCGTGAAATCCACTAAGCCCGAGGCCAACTGGATTTGAATCTTGTTCTGCTCCAGGTCCGCCACCTTGGCTTCCGTGCGTTGGTCGAGCCGCATGATGTTGGCAAAGTCAAGCTGGACTTCTGCCCGCGACCGATCCGCCGTCGCCACTTTGTCACCAGGCACAAGGGGAGTGTTCACCGTGCCAGCCACCCGTTCTCCGGCATCACCGCGCATGGTTGAAACGTCGCCATGAATCACGCTGATGCGCCCCACCGCTGTCTGTGCTTGGGGCTGTGCCTGCGGCTGTGGCTCGTCCCCGGCCCAACCGCTGGATGTGACAAGTAGTCCCAGCAAGAGAATTACTGGTGCGATCAGGAAGAATCGGTTTTTCATGGCCCACCTCAATCGAACGTGCTTGGTCAAGCTTCCTACTGCTTTCAGGCTTCTATAAGGCACGACCCTTGCCAAACTCAGAAGTTCTTAAGGATGTCCATCTGCTTACAGGACATGGACTTAGAGGAGGTCATCCCTCTCTGCGCAGAGAAATGCCGGGCTGACTACTGCCCAAAATCAGCCTTTCGGTGGCCGATTTCGGCCAGGGGGGCAATGTCATTAGGAGAACGGGATTTACGGCCGCCTCGGGGAACCCAACTAACCCCCCGCGACCTCGGCCAGGTTCTTAAGCAGGAAGCAGTCTTTGCACCCCTCGCGCGATTTGGGAGGACGTTTCCGATCATAGATTTCTCGTACCTTGGCCAGCAGTTTGGAAATTGTTTTTGGCATCAGGTCGACAGGCAGTATGTGCGTGCTGAATTCCATCATGAATCCGCCGTCGGTCAGGTTGCCATCCTTGGCCGCGGCGGCGTCATCTGTGACCGGCTCCGTGTAAACCAGCGCCAGGGCTGACACCGGAGAGAAACCGCACTGCTCGCCGATAACGGCGTAAGCGTTCAACTGCGCCTCGTACATCGGAAACAATTCGTCCTGGTGGGCGGTGAACTTGGCAGTCTTGTAATCGATAATCACATGAGAGTCGTTTCGCATCACCAGGATTCCATCTGGAGTGCCGCGCAGAACAATGCCGGTTTCCCGATCCACTATGCTGAACTTGGTGTGATGCGGGGGAGAGCGGTATCCCTTGATATCTCCGAGCCCCGCCAGCCACGGCGGCGCGCTCTGATGACGGTCGAACCAGCCGTGTACCAACCGCTTGCCGTACGCATCAATCGAGCTGAAGATGCCGGGGAAAATCTGGTAGGGGAGCCCCTCCGCGTGCATCTGGATCCAGAAACAGCGTGGGCAGAAGCCGGGCATGGCCACCGCGCCCAGGTTCTTAGCGGAGATGCGGATGGGTTTAGGCATGGCTTTCCCCTCTCCTGATAACGGATCGGCGGCGTCATTTTACGCCACCGTTGCCCCCCGACGCACGGAATTACCTCCAGAACCAACTTGGCCGCTGCCCTGGGGGTGTGGTTTTGGACGCTCGGCGTTGGGCGCCAGGGGTTGCCTTTTTGACGTGATTGTCATTTACTTGGAGGTGCAGGAAAATACCGGGCGCCTTGGCCTAGCCCTTGGCGCCCGCTACGCGTCCGTTGTAACGCGATTAAAAGAGGCTGTCATGCCGGGACTTGACCTCAGACATTACCTGGACCGTTTTCCGGAGATCTGCAAACAGAAGTTCGGGCGCACCTACGCCCTCCGCACCCTTGAGAAGAAGTTCGAGCCGCTCTGCACAGGCAATCGATGGCTGGCAGCGAAGGACGTTCTGAACATCTTCGATCCCACCGCCACGCCCTTCGGGCGCTACTGGACCAAGCCCAATGAAAAGGAGCTCGACCAGGTTCTGAAGAAGGCGCGCTTGGTGCTAGGCCCCGCCCCCACTGACCCGCGCAACCTGGTGAGGAGCGGGCTGGAGGTGCTGCACAGCATTGGGATTGTTTCACTCGTGCTGCGCTTCGTGCATCCCGACCGCTTCGGAGTCTTCTCGACGCCCATTATGAACCTGCTGCAGGTTCACCGCCCACGCACGATCGAACTCTACGTGGCCTACTGCGACGAGCTGCGTGCCTGGAAAGAGCACTTCCGCCTGGAATCCGTGGCCGATACGGAGACGGCGCTGTGGACATACCACGAATTGGTGGCCGACGAAACCCGCCAAAGTGAAGGCGCGAACAGTCACGGCGGGTTCGACGCCGACGTCTGGATCCAGCGGCGCCGCGTGGCGCAGGTGCTGCGGCCGTTCCTGCGCAACTACGGCCCGCTGGAACTGGCGCGCATCCTCGTGGAAGAAGAACCCAAACTGGCTGGCAAGATCGCCGGGGAGGAATATGAGCGGCTGCTTCGTGTGGCGGCGCGCGAACTCTGCGGCGGCATGAACCTGAATGTACGCGGCGCGATCGAAATCCTCTTTGACCGCCTCGCCGAAGATGGTTACATCTCGGTCGAAGACAAGGCCCAGCTCGATAAGGCCTGGCGAATCCGCAACGCCGCCGTGCACGCCGGACGCCCCCCCGACCCCGAACAGGTCGATAACATGATCGATACCATCGAGCGCATCTGCCGCCCCTGGGAACAAGCGCGGTAGCGCAGCGGCCCTCCGCCGCAGGGCACCCAAGGGATCGAGCAGGTAGCGCAGAGTCTCTGCCTTTGAGACTCTGCGGCTCGTACTGTCGATGATCGCCGCTCGCAGGTCAAATGCGTATCATGGCGCGGTCCGTCGCGGATGGTGATTCGGACGAACCAGAACGACGAACCGCAGAGTATTGCGCTGCTGCGCAAAACTCTGCGCTACCTGCTAAAATGACGAGTACAATCGAGGCGCACAGCGCGATTAGAGAACTGAAGGACTAGAAGAAGCCCTAACGGCCAATAGCTGAACAGAAGGAAGGGATAGAGAATGACCAAATCAACGCACGCGCTTTCTGCCTCCGTCGTTAGGGATTTCTGTACGCTCTGCGATAAGGCGCATGAGTACTGGCTTAATCATCTCGAACTATTTGACAATAACCCGCGCAATACTGAACTTATGAAGTCGATTGCCAGAGACGAATGGGAACGCCTTTCTATCATCAGCCATGAGTATTCGCTACTTCAAGTAAGGAAACTCCATGACAGAGCCGTTACGAGTGGCAAAATCACGCTTGGGATTGACTATATGCTCAAGTATGGCGGCTGGTCTGATTCCGTACGCCCTCGCCTTGAGGGGCTGGCAAACGAACTAGATGGTTTGGCAGATAAACTTGAGGACGTTCGCAATAAGATATTGTCACACAACGATCTCGCCACAATCGTGGCAGGCGCTAGGCTGGGAGAGTTTGCCGATGGCGCTGATGAGAAGTACTTCAAGGATCTCCAAGAGTTTGTAAATACGGTTCATGACGAGGTTATTGGAGGTCCTTGGCAGTTTGACGATCGCGTAAAAAACGACGTAGCTGCGTTCTTGGCTATGATCAAACCTGCCTCGCCGCCCACGCCGGACGCTTGACAGCACGATATGTGGCGAACAACTGTACATATGCCGCCGGAGTAATCTCTTCCGGAAATTCAGGACCGTACTCAACCAACAGCCGCTCGATTCGCATTTTCGCGGGGCTTTGGAGCCACGCTATCCCGTACTTCCCGAAATTCAGGACAGATGTCATGCGAAGAGTTGCAACGGTGATCTCGCGAGTCTGCCGGTCAGCTTGCATGTATTCTGCTGCTCTTTGCCTAACCTGGGGCAATATGGCCATAATCCAAGAGCGCAATGGCTCGTCAAAGCGGGCAATAATGTGATGTTCGTCGATGTCCTCGCCCATAAGGAAATCTACAACTTGCGCGGCGAGAGTTTTGGCCGCCTCACCGTCCATTTGCGAAGAGTAAATGTTACTAACGTATTCGTACAGAATCACCTTTATTTGGCGCAAACACATTGCGAATACCTCATCCACCTCGTGGAGTGACGGTTCTGCTCGTTTGAGGAAAAACCGCGACAAAAAACCCATGTCTATGTCCTCCGTGATGTCCAGAAAGTCGCGTAGCGAAGAGTTATTTTTCTCCGAGAAAAATTACTCTGCGGTACGCCATGCCGAATTGAACTAATCATGAAATGACGCCGGCTGGCGCAGACCCCGGTTGTTGGGGGTCTGCGATGTCCCGAAGGGACAGTCTTCCGCCAACCCTTGGGCACGAGTATACTCCTCAGCGGCATGCCGCTCTACAAGCGCATTTACAGTCCGGGGCAACTGCAATTCATCACCACCAGCACCTATCGGCGGGCGCCCCTTTTTCTCTCTGCGTGTTCATGCCGTTGTTTTGTGCAAAGGCTCGAGGAGGTGCGACAGGAGTTGAAATTCCTGCTCATCGGATGGGTGCTAATGCCCGATCACTTCCATTTGCTTCTCCTGCCAGAGCCCGCCGAAACCACTCCCCTAATCCTCAAGGGCCTCAAAGAGCAAACGGCCCACCGTATCCTCAAGACATTTCATGAAAACTCGCAACATCCCTGGTGCCGGAAGATGCTTGCTCGCCTGCGGCTGCCGCCCACGGTCCATGACGGGTCCCACTACCGCCTCTGGCAACGGCGATTCTACCCGTTCAATGTCTTCAGCGAAAAGAAATGCCAGGAGAAATTGGACTATATGCATAACAATCCGGTGAAGCGCGGATTGGTCAGTGCCCCAGGGGATTGGCCGTGGTCGAGCTGGAGGTTTTACTTCTGGCAGGATGCGTCGATCCTCCGTATGGACCGGCTAGAGTGAGCTGCCAGCTCCTGCCAGTCCCTTCGGGAGATCGCAGACCGCCAACGACCGGGGTCTGCGCCAGCCCGCGTACCGCGTCTGACCCAAATGCCTACGGCACAAAGACCGTGCCGTGGCTACCCGCCCGGCACACCGGGAAGCCGGACAATTAGGCATATTTCCCTTTCGATTTAGCCTACCGGTGGGCAATACAGCTAATAACTCTATTGACAATTCAGTCGGCGCGGTGCTAGCATAAACCCTGCGGCCGAACGGGGCTCGGCCTGAGGCGCGTCCCCACCAATTGACTACCCGAGAATCACACCATCCTGATGGCTCCAAAGGACGAAAGCGCGATGCTTATNNCGCATGACACAATGCCCGATAATTCATCGGCCTTTTTGGCCAAAAAATGCAAAAGTACGCGATAATCGGGGAGAAAACAGAACGTTTTTGAAAGGAAAACAGAAAACCAGCGTAGCGCGCCTGTTCCTCGCGGTCCACGGTGAGCTGCGAGGGCGGGACGCTGCAGGGGTCTTGCTCCCTTTGCCCGCAAGGAACATACGTAAGATTATTGACATCGAGATAGCGGTCGCGTAGGATTGCCCGGGCTAAGAATTCCAATCAGGGTCCGACAGGGGAGATGCCATGCAGCACGCGTTGGCGCTCTTCACAGGTGGCGCATCACAAACCCCAGGGCATGGCGCCAAGGGCAGCCGCAGTACCGTTACTTATTCCATAACTCAGCCCGCTCTAATACGGCTTGCGCAGGCACCGCCTGCACGACGGGGGAAGATCCCATCGCAGACACACCCGAAAGGAGCTAGCTATGGCCACACCGAAAAACCGCGTTAATCTCGCGGGCAGCGAGAAAGCTACCCTGCCTGGAGCGCGCCTCCTGGGCGCCGCCGATCCCCAGGAGCGCATCGAAATCACCCTTCTCCTCAGACCGATGTCCGCGATTGCGCCGGCATCGCTCGAGCGGACCGGCAACCTCAAGCCTCATGAGAGGCAATACCAGAGCCGGGAGGAGTACGCGGCCACCCACGGCGCCGACCCCCAAGATATGGCTAAGATTGACGCTTTCGCGCACGAGCATGGCCTCGACGTCGTTCAAACAAACATGGCTGCACGCACCGTATCACTCTCGGGAACGATCCAGGACCTGAGTGAGACGTTCAAGGTGACTTTGCAAATGTACGACCATCCCAGCGGGACCTACCGTGGACGCACCGGAGGTATTGAAATTCCGGCCGAACTGGAGGGCATCATCCAGGGCGTGTTCGGTCTCGACAACCGTCCCCAGGCCAAGCCCCAGCTACGACCTATTCATGAGCAAGGCGGCGGATGGCGCCATTCCCAGCGCGGCGTCTCCTACCTGCCGACCCAAGTGGCGAAGCTCTACGATTTCCCCGCCACCGTTAACGGCCAGGGCCAATGCATCGCGATCATCGAACTCGGCGGCGGCTACAAGGTCAACGACCTGAACACGTACTTCCAGCAACTCGGCATCGCGGCGCCCCAAGTCGCCGCCGTCTCCGTGGGAGATGCACACAACGCTCCCACGGGAAGCCCCAACGGCCCGGATGGAGAAGTCATGCTCGACATCGAAGTCGCCGGTGCCGTCGCGCCGCAAGCCCAATTCGCCGTCTACTTTGCGAAGAACACCGATGCGGGTTTTCTCCAGGCCGTCACCACGGCCATTCATGACAAGGTCCGCAAGCCTACGGTGGTCTC
>PMYF01000424.1 GCA_003171295.1 Acidobacteriota bacterium
CCGGAGGGATCGAAAATCGATCCCGTCAAGGCGCCCAACTGGCCTTGGGCAAATGTCCACTGGGGCAAGACTAGGAACCCCAAGCAGAGTGCAATAATCCGCACGCACCTTTGCATAGGAAAACCTCCTCATCTTCAGTTCTGCAATTTACCAAATCCGACGCTTAGAAAGGTCAGCGCGCACCCTACCCGAGTGCGCAAAAGAGGGAGCCACTTGTACCTAGTATTCAGATTCCGGTCGCGTGTCTTGGCTCTCCTTAGGTGGAACCGCAGCACCATTGAGTCTTTTCAATAAGCCCTATTTATCTCGAATATTGACACGTGTCAAGCCTATTCTTGTTATATGCGAAGCTTAAGAGCCAGAATCTGAAAAGACCTAGGGTCTCGGCGAACACAGACCCTCAAAAGTGAGCCCCAGTGGCGTTTTCCCTCCCAAGTAGTGCACACTCTGCCGACTGGGTAGGCTTGCCGAGGCCTACAATGCGCCCGCGTCCAACATTTAAGGGCGCGATGCGGTTGGATGGCAAGCCTATTACAGTTACCTGCCAGGTTATAAGCTAGCAGAGCGTTGTCTAATAGAGGGCAAACCATTGCTAGGACAAGGCTTGTTAGAAGCAGCCGAGAGGCCACTGATGATGCAATTCTCCCAGCGGGGGTCCAGTCTTGCCAGGGCAGCGCGAAGGATTTTTCCACGGCCTTGAAAATGAGGGGCTTCCCTGTAACCCACAATCCGCCTTCGTCCCCTAACCCGAGCGCGATAACCCGGCGCTAACATTGCAGGTAACGGTTATCTGCAACAGTGGGTGGGCATTGACCGGGCGGGAAGGCACGTATATAATCCGCTCGGTTCAACATCACTGGGCAGAATCTGTGGGGCTATCCGCTGCACGGGAGCAGGTCCAATGGGAACACGCACCTTCCCCGAATCCGACCCTGTCACCCCCTATGAAAAGCATGCTGAACTGAAAAGGATTCTGGAGAGCAAATACTTTGTCAAGGCTCCCAAGCGAAGGCGTTTTCTGGAGTTCATAAGTGGGCAGGCTTTCCTGGGAGAGGGCGATAAACTAAATGAATACCTGATAGGCGTCGAAGTCTATGAAAGGGGAACGGATTTCGACCCCCAGCAGGATCCGATCGTGCGTGTTCAAGCGCACGAAATCCGCCGGGCTCTCAAGAATTACTATCAAGACGAGGGCAACAGCAGTTTATTGAGGGTAGAAGTCCCTCCCGGCCACTATGCCCCTGTTTACAGCAGAGTCAATCTTGACTCCGGAACTCCCGTAACCCCAACCATTCAGCAGGAGCCTCCAGCCACAGGCGCCAAGCGAAGGACCTTGCGCTGGCAACAGGCCTTGATTCTGTGCCTGGGCATGGTGTGTGCCTCCCTGGGCTTCTTATTCGTGCGGGAGCGCTCCTTTTCGCGCCACCCACAGGTTCCCGCCACTGCTCTGCCCGAAGATGGCGAATGGTTCTGGAAACCGTTTCTTGCTCCCGAGAGCAAGCCTCTTGTCATTGTGCCCACCTCCCCCCTTCTTCGCCTCGGCACGGATGGAGATAGTGAGCAGACTCTGCGGGGTGGTTACAAGATCCCCAAGAACAAGATGCCTGAGTTTCACGATACGATCCATTTCCGTGAACTGAAGAATTTCACCTTCGTTCCCACGACCACTGACTACACCGGCATCGGGGAGGCGCTCGGCCTCCTCAATCTCGACAGGCTCTTTGGGAGCCAGGGCAAGACGATCCGGGTGAAACCCGGCAGACTGACGGATTACACGGAAATCCAGGCTGGTAACACCATCCTGCTGGGGGGAGGGAACCAATGGACGAACCGGGTATTCTTCAACCCTCAAGGGTTCTCGGTAAGCGAAGGGGTGATTAAGAACGACAACCCCGGGCCGGGGGAATTGTCCCTGTATTTACCCAAGTTTGACCCCGTCACTAACAATCTGATACGAGACTATGCCTTGGTCCTGATGGCCCCCAACCAAAACAAGCAGGGGCGCCTGCTTTTCCTCTATGGGCTGTATACACAAGGGACCGAGGCCGCCACCGCGTACGTGACCAATGTCGAACGGTTGGGGGAACTCCGTAAGGCACTTCTCGCGATTTCACCCGATAAGGAGAGCGCCCCCCCCTTCTTTGTGGCGCTCCTTTCGGTCCCAGTGGAGAACTACGTTCCCGGTGAGGCCTCCTTGGTGGCCGTGAGGATCATTCCGGATTGATGTATTCAGGGGGATGAACCTCCCACTACCCCAATCTAAGCTTGCCGCCCGCCTCTGCTTCTCATCGCTTGGANNTTCGGATTGTCGAGGTTGTCGGCATCGTAGTAAGCGCCGGCCAGGGTTTGAAAACCCAGCTTCGAAAAAAAGCCGAGGCTCAGGTCGCGCTTTTCGTAATACCAGCAGGCGATCACGAGGTCTTTGGGGAGGTACTTCCACGTGCCGTCAAAGCTCCCGTCGATCAAGTAGTATTTCTCGCGGGCGTTGTGATTCGGGTCAAACATATCGGACCAGACATAGACCTCCGCCTGGGGGTTCGCCACGCGAATCATGTCGTACTGTCGCTTCACGCATTCGCCAAGAATCTGGGCCATGGAGAGGTGGCGGCGCTGGCAGGCTTCGCAGAAGCCGCCCACGCGCACTTCGTCCATGCTGAGGAAGTACTTCTTGGGCGCGAGATACTTCTCGATCAGTGGAATCTGGTGCTGCCACACTTCGTAGACGGCCGGCTCCGACATATCCAGGGCGGTCTGATCGCGATAGATGGTGGTGCCGTGGTAGTAGTCTACCCGCAATCGGTCGCCCGTATGGATATGGCTGCCGGCCGGAAGCTGAATCGCGGGCCCTTCGTGATCCCAAAAGAAGTCGAGTTGTGGGTCCGCAATGGCCGCGAAGTCCCGGCCTTCCTCGTAAACCTCGCCGGTCTTCTCGTTGCGCACCTTCACCGGCGTCCCGGGACGGCGTATAACGTTGGTCAGACCCACTTCTTCTATGGCGACGTCATCGATCCAGACCTTGCCCCGCTTTCCGTCCGAAACACCCGCCCGGAACGTCACGTGGTCCGCATACCAACTATTGAAACCCCACTTCACCTCGTGCCAGTCGCTGGTCTCGGGAAGGGGCGGTTCCATGTAAGAAAGGTCGCGGCCGTCGGGCGCCACGGCCAGCAGATGGATGGCCATGCGCGGTCCGGCGTTCTCGGTCTTCACCCAGGCCCGCAGACGATAGCTGCGATAAGGGTGCACGCGTAGCGGCTGCGCGATGTAAACCCCTCCTTCCGGCCCGCTGAAATCCTCAAAGCGCGCGGAGGCTTTGCCGGAGTGCGAAACGCTAGTGTCGAGCGTGGCCCGCGCTCCATGCGCCGTGAAGCCGACCGGCAAGTTCCCCTGTTGCTGTTCGAAACCGCCGTTCACGAGTTTCACGGGGGGGTCCGCGGCGAAGTGCGCCTCATGCTCTGCCGCCAGGAATAGCGCCCCGCGCACCGGCTGCCCCGCCGCCAGGTTCTTGTCATGCGCCATCACGCCGCCGCCGTAGCCGACCCCGAAGCCTGTGGGAATGATTTCCACATGCGCTTGGTCGCAGGTCTGTTTCAGCCGAACGAGCCGCTGGACGCCCTCCGGAGGTTTCAAGTCCATCGCGTCAAAGCCCGCCGACAGCAGCATGCCGTTCACGCCATGCTCGCTCGCCGTGCGCGCAATGCCTTCCACCCGCGCCAGTTCCTGGTCGGTTTCCAGACCCGTGGAGACGTAGACCCAGCGGTCGCGATATACCTGGGGTGCGCCCAGCATCACCGCCGTCAAAGCAGCGAGGCAACCCAGGATGATGATTATCCTTTTCATGGCAATCTGCCTCCTCAGCGTCACCGGACCTCGATTGGCGCAAGGTCGTACCAGCCGTCGGGATCGAGACCCTCGATGGCGAGCTTGATGGCTGGCTGTCCGGTGCGCGGGTCGAGGAGCGCCACGCGCAGGCGGTAGCTCCCCGGCTTCAAACTCTCGGGAATATAGACAGTGCTGTCGAATGCTGCGTCGCCGGGCAGCCACTTGCGCACGTCCACCGGCAGCTTGATTTCCGCGCTGCTGCTGGCGGAACGCAGTTCCAGGGCCAGCTCATACGGACGGTAAACCGGCGCCACTCCCGCGTTGAGCCACCACATGTGCAACGGTTGCATCGTGCCGGCCAGAACAGCTTGTGGATACTCCAGCCGCCGCAGAATGAAACGGTAGCCCAGCTTCTTCTGAAATTCGTCGAAGGCCTTCTTCCACTCCGGCGGAATGGCCGACGACTTGATGTTCACTGACGACACGTGCCAGCGCAACGCCTGGGCGATGATGTAATCCAGGTCGTAGCCTTTTTCCTTCCAGCCGCCCGGAACCCAGCAGGTCTCGAGCGACACCGGGCTGCGCTGCCACACGTCCTGAATGCCGGCGCGAGCAATCTGCTGCGGATAGAAGTCCAGCATGTGGCACCAATGCGCGCCGGTCGTGCCGCGCATATCACCCCAGCAATCGAGCCGCCAGCCCGCGCCCTGCTGGGTCCCGTACGCCAGGGCTTTTTCCTGGTCGAAGTTCATCAGCAGCGGCGTGCGCTGGAACGCTTCCCGCCAGATATCCACCAGTTTCTTCTGCACTTCGAACTCCGGCATGTACGGGCTCCAGCCTTCGCCCCAGTAACCCACCGAGGAGATATCCACGCTGTCCAAATCCGGGTGCCCGTCGTAGCGCTCCCCTGCCGCGGCCACCACGGCTCCCCAGTATTTCATGTACAACGGGTCCGCAAAGTCCGGCTGCCAGATTTTCCCGTCCTTGTCCGTTGCCTGATTGGCGCGCCGCGCCCCCGACTTCTGATACCAATCCGGCAATGGATGTTTCTGGTCGTATGGCATCAGCCGGATCGCCAGCGTCTGATGGTGCGCGTGCGCCTGCCGCAAGGCTTCGTCCAGGATCTCCCAGCGCACCTTGCCTTGTTCCGGCTCCAGTGTCTCCCAGAACCAGCGGCAATAGGATATCGTGGAGGCGGGAAAATCCACGGCGCGCGCCGCCGGCGCCGTCTTCCCTGCCGGCCCTTCCTCCGACCATCCCAGCCCCGGGTTGATCGCATCCCCATTGAAGCGCTGGAAGGTTTGAATCCCCATCCCCGGATTCACCAGCACCGCGTCGATTTCCTTCGGCCGGACGATGCTGGTTTCCGCCTGCCCAAGGGCAGTAGCGGCGCAGCTCAAAGAAAGAAAGGCCAACAGAATCAGTCGCGATGCCATGGTGGTTTCTCGCCTCCCGGTAGGGCCGAAGGGTGTTCGGCCCGGGGTGAGCGCCGCTCACCCCTTCGAATTCCGCCACCACCCGCCTTGCGGTGTGCTGGCAAGCCCTTTGTACCACTTTATGCGGACGCCCACCAAAAGTTTCTCAGCGTTGTAATGGCTTGCGGTAGAATCCGGACTCTGACGCGGCGGGAACGAAACCCCGTCCCAGGTTGCCAACGAATGAAA